>NZ_RZTA01000035.1:0-56018 GCF_004023115.1 Mesorhizobium sp. M6A.T.Cr.TU.017.01.1.1 | reverse complement strand
GTGCTGATCTTCGGCGAGGCCTATGGCGTCGACGCAGTGGCGCTGCGCCTGTTCAACGTCTTCGGCGCCGGACAGGCGCTTTCAAACCCGTATACCGGCGTTTTGGCGAACTTCGCCTCACGGCTCGCCAACGGCCAGAGGCCGATGATCTTCGAAGATGGCGAGCAGAAACGGGATTTCGTCCATGTGCGCGACATTGCCCACGCCTTCCGCCTGGCATTGGAACAACGCCAGGCGCGCGGCCACGTCATCAACATCGGCAGCGGGCGTGCCTATGCCATCAGCGAGGTCGCGCGGCTGCTCGCCGACGCAATGGGTGTGCCGGACCGTCAGCCTGAAATCCTAGGCAAAGCGCGTGCCGGCGATATCCGCAACTGCTTCGCCGACATCTCCAAGGCGCGTGAATTGCTTGGATTTGAGCCGCGGCAGCTGTTGGAGCATTCACTCGATGAGTTCGTCGCGTGGGTGCGCAATACGGTCGCCATCGACCGCGGCGCCGACATGAGACGGGAACTCGAAGAGCGGGGACTGGTGTCATGAGACCCGATGGTTTTCGCGAAGCGCCGGTTACCATCGTCGGCGGCAGTGGCTTCATCGGTTCGAACCTCGCCGACAGCCTGTTGTCGGATGGAATGCCGGTACTGGTCATCGACAATCTCAGCCGTCCAGGCGTTGAGCAGAATCTGGCTTGGCTGGCCCAGAAGCACGGGAATCAACTTGCCGTGGAAACCGCCGATGTCCGGAATGCGGACGTTCTGGCGCCGCTTGTGGCGCATTCCAGGGCGATATTCCATCTAGCCGCCCAGACCGCCGTCACCACGAGCCTCGTCCAGCCAAGCGAAGATTTCGACATCAATCTTCGCGGGACATTCAACATCCTGGAAGCGGCCCGCCGGAGCGGCAAGCGCATCCCTGTGATCTTCGCCAGCACCAACAAGGTCTATGGCGGCCTGCCCGACGTCGCCGTGCGCGAAGAAGACGACCGGTGCGTGCCCTGCGATGCCGGCATCCGAGCCAACGGCATAGACGAGACCTGCGGCCTCGATTTCTGCACGCCCTATGGTTGCTCCAAAGGCGCGGCGGATCAATATGTGCTCGACTATGCCAGGTCGTACGACCTGCCTACGGCGGTCCTGCGCATGAGCTGCATCTATGGACCGCGCCAGTTCGGCACGGAAGACCAGGGCTGGGTCGCGCATTTTCTGCTCAGCGCGCTTTCCGGCCAGCCGATCACGATCTACGGCAACGGCAAGCAAGTGCGCGACATCCTTCATGTCTCCGATGCGGTTGCGGCCTATCGCGGGGCACTTGCCCGGATCGAGGACATCAGGGGCAAAGCATTCAATCTCGGCGGCGGACCGAACAACGCCGTCAGCCTGCGCATGCTGCTCAAGGAGATCGGCGAACTGACCGGTCGCAAGCTTTCGATCCTCTACGACCGGGAACGTACCGGCGACCAGCCCTTCTTTGTCGCCGATACCCGCAAGATAGAAGCGACGCTCGGCTGGAAAGCGCATGTCTCGTGGCGCGACGGTATCCGTGACCTCGCCGATTGGCTGCAGCATCATCGCCTCGAACCTGAAGCAGCGAGGTACGTGGCATGAAAGTCGCCCTGGTCAATCCGTTCTGGACATATGAGGACAGTATCTATTTCGGCTGCCGCCAGCCGCATCTGCCGCTGGAACTGGGCTACTCGAAAGCCCTGCTGGAGGCCGACGGCCATAAGGTGCTGATGCTGGACGGGCAAATCCAGAAGCTGGACAACGCGGCACTTGCCGATCGCGTCGCCGCCTTCGCACCGGCCATGACCGTCGTCAGCACGGCGCCGACCTATCTGTTCTGGCGTTGCGCGCCGCCCGAGCTGCGCGTGCCTGCCGAATTCCTCAACTGCCTCGCGGGGCGCGGCGGCCGCACCGTCGCTGTCGGACCGCACGGCTCGGCGACGCCGGCGCCGACGCTGCGCAAGCTCGGTGTCGACGTCGTCGTGCGCGGCGAATGCGAAGAAATCGTCGCGGAACTCGCCCGCCGTGACGATTGGAGCGCGGTGCCCCACACCGCTCATCTCCACGAGGGAAAACTCGTCGGCAATGGCGGCGTCCACGCCAGTTCCTTTGTCGGTCATCCGGCTCTCAAATGGCCGTCCGACTGGATTGCCGCCCATTCGCACCACCATCACCGGTTCGACGACAACCAGGTGGGTTTCGGAGCGGAGGTCGAGGCCTCGCGCGGCTGCCCCTACAATTGCAGCTTCTGCGCCAAGATCGATTTCCGCGACGCCTACCGCCGCAGGAACCACGATGCGGTCATGGCGGAGATCGACCGCCTGATCGGACAGGGCGTCGGCTACATCTACTTCATCGACGAGATCTTCCTGCCGCAGAAGGCACTGCTGGAGGCATTGGTCGACCGCAACGTCAAGTTCGGCGTGCAAACCCGCATCGATCTTTGGAAGCCGGAGCTCCTCGAATTGCTGGGTGCCGCCGGCTGTGTTTCGATCGAGGCCGGCCTCGAAAGCCTGACCGTGGAGGGCCGGGCCATGCTGGCGAAGCGTTGCCGGCTGGGCACCGAGGAACTGGCTGCGCTGCTGGTCAACGCACGACGTCACGTTCCGTTCGTCCAGGCCAATCTGATCGGCGTGGTCGAGGATGATCCCGCTCTGGTCGATCACTGGCGCAAGCACCTCATCGACCGCGGTGTGTGGGCCAATGAACCGGTGCCGCTCTATCCCTACCCCAGTTCGCCCAGCTATCGCGAGATCTGGGGCGAGCCCGACGATCTCGCCTGGGAGCGCGCCCATGAGCATTACCTGGCCTCGTTCCGGACATTCAGCGACATCCAGGAGAAGCGTCCTCGTGCACTGGCCGAGTTGGAGGCTACATGTTGCAGTCACTGATCCGGCGCTCGCGGCGAATCCTGATGACCGTCGACGCTGTCGGCGGTGTCTGGCGCTACGCGCTTGATCTGGCGCGGGAGCTGGCCCACGGCGGCGACAGCATCGTGCTCGCCGGATTAGGCCCGGAGCCGTCCGAGGAGCAGGCGAAGGAGGCGCAGGCTTTCGCGGCCCTGGCGTGGCTCAAGACACCGCCGGACTGGATGACCCGGAATGAGCACGATCTGGAAATGTTGCCGCAGGAACTGCGCGCACTTGTTCGTGATTACGCAATCGACCTCGTCCATGTCAATGCGCCGACGCAGGCCGTGGGACTTGATGTGCCGTGCCCGGTCGTAGCGGTCTCGCATTCATGCGTTGTGACGTGGCTCCACGCCGTCAGGGGACAGACTGTGGACGGCGAATGGGGCTGGCAGAAGGATCGCAACAGACGCGGTTTCGATTGGGCAAATGCGGTAATCGCCCCCAGCCGCAGCCATGCCAACATGCTCGAAGCCTGCTACGGGCCGATCGCCGGCCTGAGCGTTGTCAGCAATGGCACGCGGCAGGGTCCAAAAGCAGAGAGGCGGGAAGCGGTGGTTCTCGCCGCCGCGCGCTGGTGGGATGAAGGAAAGAACGCAGCTACGCTGGATCAAGCGGCATCGCTGACGAAATGGCCGGTCTTCGCTGCCGGGCCGCTGCAGAGCGCCGATGGGCAACGCGCCAATTTCAGCAGCGTCATCCCTCTGGGCTCTGTCTGCCACGATGAGGTGCGTCTGTTGATGGCGCGGGCCGGCATCTTCGTGTCGCCGTCCGTCTACGAACCCTTCGGCCTTGCCGCGCTGGAGGCAGCCACATCGGCTACACCTCTGGTGCTTGCCGACATCCCAACCTATCGCGAATTGTGGGACGGCGTGGCCATGTTCTACGACGCCCACGATCCACGCGATCTCGCCAGATGCATCGATTATCTCTCATACGACGCCCAGTATAGGCGCCGGCTCGGCGAAGCCGCCGCACGCCGGGCGCGCAAGTTTTCACCGGCAAGACAAGCGGCCGCCATGCACGACATCTACGATCGGGCCGCCCTGGCCGTTGCGGAACGCTGATGATGCGGTTTGTGTTCTATACCCATTCCGTCGTTTCCGACTGGAACCACGGCAACGCACATTTCCTGCGCGGCATCATGCGGGAGCTCGTTGCACGCGGGCACCAGGCGATCGCGCTGGAGCCGGCGGACGGCTGGAGCCGTTCGAACCTGCTGGCAGAGAAAGGGCCCTTCGCGATCGAGCGCTTCAGGAAGGATTTTCCGGAGCTGATGCCGGTAACCTACGACGCCTCCTTCGATCATGAAACCTGGATTGCCGACGCCGATGTGGTGATCGTGCACGAATGGACGGACCCGGCGCTCGTCGCGCGCATCGGCAGGGCCAAGGCCAACGGAGGCGGCTTCACGCTTCTGTTCCATGACACCCACCATCGCGCCGTCTCGGCGACGCAGGCGATCTCGGCTCTGCGGCTGGAGCATTATGACGGCGTGCTCGCCTTCGGCGAAGCGTTGCGGGAAAGCTATCTTCGCGCCGGCTGGGGCAAACGTGCCTTCACCTGGCACGAAGCGGCGGATGCATGCCTGTTCAAACCGCACCCGGAGATCGACCCTACATCCGACGTGATCTGGATCGGCAACTGGGGCGACGACGAGCGCAGTGCCGAAATCAAGGAATTCCTGATCGATCCGGTGGAACAACTTGGCCTGAGCGGCACTGTCCATGGCGTGCGCTATCCACGCGAAGCGCTCGCCGATCTTGCCGCCGCCGGCCTGGGTTACGAAGGCTGGATTGCCAATGCCGACGTGCCCAAGGCATTCGCGGCGCATCGCGTTACCGTCCATATTCCGCGGCGTCCCTATCGGGAGAGCCTGCCCGGAATCCCGACGATCCGCATGTTCGAAGCGCTCGCCTGCGGCATCCCGCTCGTTTCGGCGCCTTGGGCCGACGTCGAACAACTCTTCAGGCCAGGTATCGACTTCCTTTTCGCGCGCGACGGAGCCGAGATGGGCCGTCATCTTCGCGACGTGCTGGACGGTGCTGACCTGGCCGCCTCCCTCGTGAAATCCGGCCTCGAAACCATCCGGACGCGACACACGTGCCGGCACCGGGCGGACGAGTTGTTCGACGTACTCGCCGAATGCGGCAGCCGCCAAGCCATCGATTCCATCGCCGTAGAGGAGACAGTCGTATGAAGATTGCATTTTATGGATCGAGCCTGCTGTCGTCCTATTGGAACGGCGCGGCGACCTATTATCGCGGATTGCTCAAGGCTCTTTCCCAGCTCGGTTACGAGATCACCTTCTATGAACCGGACGTCTACGACAGGCAGAAGAACCGCGATATCGAGGCACCGGACTGGTGCCATGTCGTCATCTACGAGGCGACCCCGCATGCGCTGATGCAGGTGGCAGCAAGCGCCGGCGAAGCCGACATCGTCGTCAAGGCGAGCGGGGTAGGCTTCGAGGACGAGGCGCTGCTGCGCGCGGTGCTCGACCATGCCCGCTCCGATGCGCTGACAGTGTTCTGGGATGTCGACGCACCGGCCACTCTGGGCCAGTTGCGCGACGAGCCGGACCATCCCCTGCACCGCGCGTTGCGGGAGATCGACCTTGTCCTCACCTATGGCGGCGGAGATCCGGTCGTATGGGCCTATCGTGCGCTGGGGGCGGCCGAGTGCGTGCCGATCTACAATGCGCTCGATCCCGAAACGCATCATCCTGTCGCGAAGGATGCGCGGTTCGCTTGCGACCTCGCCTTTCTCGGCAACCGCCTGCCGGACCGTGAAGCGCGCGTCGAAGCCTTCTTCCTCGATCCGGCCAGCCGTTCGCGCGATCAGCGTTTCCTGCTCGGCGGATCGGGTTGGGGTGACAAGCAGCTTCCGGCAAATGTTGCATGGCTCGGCCACGTCGGCACGCGCGATCACAATGCGTTCAACGTCACATCCAAGGCGGTGCTGAACATCAGCCGCGACAGCATGGCCGCCAATGGTTTTTCACCTGCCACACGCGTCTTCGAGGCTGCGGGTGCCGGCGCATGCCTCATCACCGACGCCTGGCTCGGCGTCGAATTGTTCCTGGTCCCTGGCGAAGAGATCCTGGTGGCGCGCGACGGCGACGATGTCGCCGAAATCATGCGGACCCTCACACCCCGGCGGGCAAAGGCGATCGGCGCAGCTGCGCTTCGGCGTGTTCTCGCCGACCATACCTACGCGTTAAGGGCAGCTGTGGCCGACGCTGTCTTCAGGCGCCATTTCGAGCGCCCCACCGTGGAGGCAGCGGAATGACCAAGCGGCTCGATATCGTCTTTCTTGGCCTGTCTTTGTCCTCTTCATGGGGAAACGGCCACGCCACGACCTTTCGCGGGTTGCTGAAGGGCCTGCACGAGCTCGGCCATCGCGTCACCTTCCTCGAGCGCGACGTACCGTGGTACGCAAGCCATCGCGATCTGCGCGACCCGGACTTCTGCACGTTGCGCTACTACGAAACGACGAACGATCTTCGTCGCACCTATGCTCGCTGCCTGCAGCAGGCCGATATCGTGGTGGTTGGGTCCTTCGTCCCGGAGGGGCGCGCAGTCGTCGACATCGTTGCGTCCCTGTGCACGGGCCAGTTCTGCTTTTACGACATCGACACGCCAGTCACGTTGGCAAAGCTCGCCGCGGATGATTGCGACTACATATGCCGACGGCAGATTCCGTATTTCGACGTCTATTTCTCATTCGCCGGCGGGCCAACGCTCGCCCGTTTGGCGGCGGACTTCGGTGCACGGCGCGCCGAGCCGCTCTACTGCTCCGTCGACCCGGAGCGGCATCGCCGAACGGCCGATCCGATCTGCTGGGACCTTGGTTATCTCGGCACCTACAGCTCGGACCGGCAGGCGACCCTGGATGCACTCCTGCTTGAACCGGCAAGACGCATGCCGGACCGCCGCTTCGTCGTGGCCGGCTCGCAATTCCCGTCCGAGACCGTCTGGCCGAGCAATGTCGATCGCATCGAGCACTTGCCGCCGGCGGACCACGCCGCCTTCTACAGCCGCCAGCGCTACACGTTGAACGTCACGCGCAGCTCCATGATAGCGGCTGGATGGTCTCCCAGCGTACGTCTCTTCGAGGCGGCTGCCTGTGGCACGGCCATCATCAGCGATCGCTGGACAGGTCTGGATAGCTTCTTTCCGACAGCCACGATCAACACGGCCAGCCAAGCCGAAGACGTGATCGACATCCTATCCAGGCAGTCGGACCGCGCCAGGCTGGCTATGGCCAAGCGGGCACGCGAAACGATCCTGGCAGCACATACCGGCGCCGCGAGAGCCCGTGAATTCGTTTCGCTGCTGGCGCGGCCAAGATCGGCACGTCCGGCCCTCGATCTGGACATTGAAAGTGCAGCATGACTGGCAGACAGGAGAAAATAGAGATGCGGCAATCAAGAAGGACGCAACGGACCAGGACGGCGCTTGTCGCCGGCGGCGCGGGTTTCCTCGGTTCGCATCTTTGCGAAACACTGCTTCAGGCCGGGTATCGTGTGATCTGTGTGGACAATTTCCTTACCGGTCGGATGGAAAACATCATCTCGATCGTGGACCGTCCTCGTTTCCGCTTGATCGAGCAGGATATCTGCCGACCATTGGATCTTACTGAGCCTGTGGACCGCATTTTCAACCTTGCGTGCGCCGCGTCACCGCCGCGCTACCAAGCCGATCCGGTTCACACCACGCGAACCTGCGTGATCGGAACGCTAAATCTGCTTGAGCTCGCCGCCCAAAACAGTGCGCGCTTTCTGCAGGCATCGACAAGCGAAGTGTATGGCGATCCCGAACAGCACCCGCAAAGGGAAGACTATGTCGGTCACGTGAACTGCACCGGTCCGCGCGCCTGTTATGATGAGGGCAAACGAACCGCAGAAACCTTGTGCTTCGACTATTTGAGAACCGAAATGGCCGATATCCGGGTCGCCCGCATCTTCAACACCTATGGTCCGCGGATGGATCCTGCCGACGGCCGGATCGTCTCGAACCTGGTGATGCAGGCCCTCGAGAGGAGACCACTGACGATATTCGGCGACGGGCTGCAGACCAGATCCTTCTGCTACGTCTCCGATCTGGTTGACGGTCTGGTCCGCCTTATGAATATCGATTCGAATCCGCGCCAACCGGTCAATTTGGGCAATCCCGGGGAATTCACCGTCCTTCAACTGGCCGGATTGGTGAGAGATATGACCCATAGCAAGTCGGCCTTCAAATTCCTGCCACTGCCGCAAGACGACCCTCGCCGGCGGCAACCGGACATTTCCCGAGCAGAAACCCTTCTCAATTGGTCGCCAAAGGTGCCGCTCAGGCAAGGCCTGATGCAGACGATCAGCTACTTTACGGAGCTTGAAGCCAGCCGGAGCGAGGATCGAATTTCCCCGATTGCAACAAGCGTGAGGTCCGCTTCGGGCCGACTGCAAAACCTGCCCGCCTGAAGTCAGGAAGGGCTGTGCGCTCGGGTATGGTCGTGGTGATACCGCGACCAACACGGGCTTCATTTTTTCTCATTGGGGGAACATCCAGCCGAGCTCGCCGTTGGGCGATGATACCGGCATGGAGAACGGACCCGTGCATCGAAAACGATCCGCCAAGGACATCGAGCAAATGGCCGCAAGGGAAACGGCTGCCTTTCTGAGACGTGCCTCAATCACCTATCTTGAATGCTGTGTGAGCCTGATGATGACGCATCTTGAACGCGAGGAGGTGGTCACCATCCTGGAAAAAGAAGCGGATATGCTGCGAAGGCTCGACTGAGGCTTGCGGCGCCCAGGCATCGATCGGCTCAGCCTCAAACACAGCGCGCAGTTGTCATCTCGCCGTGACGTTCGTGATTTTTCCAGGTCGCAAGGAACATTCCTGGCAACTGGCAGTTCGGCGCGAGGAACTTACCTTCAACAGCGATGGCGGCAGTTTCGTGGGATCGAAAAAGGTACGGATTGGAATAGCCGGCGTCGGCAATTGCGCGTCTTCCCTTGTCCAGGGCCTCTCATATTATCGGGACGCCAGAGGTAATGAGCCGATACCCGGCCTTATGCATGCCGATCTCGGCGGCTATCACGTCGATGACATCGAAGTGGTCTGTGCTTTCGACGTCGCTAAGGGCAAAGTTGGGCGAGATGTGGCGGAAGCCATATACAATCCACCCAATAATACCTTCCGCTTTGCCGATGTCGCAGCAACCGGCGTTCGCGTCGAGCGCGGACCAACGCTCGACGGCATCGGCAAGTATCTGCGCGATGAGATCGAGGAGGCAGAAGAGCCGGTCGCGAATATCAGCGCGCTGCTTCGGGAAAGCGGCGCTGACGTATTGGTCTCATATCTGCCGGTCGGCTCGGAAGAGGCTACGCGTTTTTATGCCGAGTGCGCGCTCGAGGCCGGCTGCGCCTTCGTCAACTGCATACCGGTTTTTATTGCGTCGCGGCCGGAATGGCGCCAACTCTTCGAACAGCGTGGCCTGCCATTGATCGGCGACGACATCAAAAGCCAGGTCGGCGCGACAATCGTGCACCGGTTGCTTGCCAATCTGTTCCGCGAGCGCGGCGTCCGCATCGACCGCACCTATCAGCTGAATTTCGGCGGCAACACCGATTTCCTCAACATGCTGGAACGGGAGCGGCTGGAATCGAAGAAAATCTCGAAGACGCAATCGGTAACCAGCCAACTCGACGTTCCCCTGGAGGCCGGCAACATCCATGTCGGCCCCAGCGACCATGTGCCTTGGCTCACCGATCGAAAATGGGCCTACATCCGCGTCGAAGGCACGACGTTCGGCGGCGTGCCGCTCAATGCAGAGCTCAAGCTGGAAGTGTGGGATTCGCCCAACTCGGCCGGAGTCGTGATCGACGCTGTGCGCTGCGCCAAGCTGGCGCTTGACCGCGGCATCGCGGGGGCGCTGACCGGTCCCTGCAGCTATTTCATGAAGTCGCCGCCCGAGCAATTCACCGATGCCGAGGCACGCCTGCGCACGCTCTCTTTCATCGCAGGGAGGGACGAGCCGATGCTCGATGCCGCGGAATGACGACGACGTTCTTCTTGATCCGCCATGCGGCGCACGACAATGTCGGCGACTATCTTGCAGGACGTATGGCCGGAGTTTGTCTTGGCGAAACCGGCAAGGCACAAGCCGTGCGCCTGGCCAGCCACATGGCGCCGGAGCCGTTAGCCACCATCTGTTGCAGCCCGCGCGAACGAACGCTGGAAACCGCCAAACCGATCGCAATCGCCTGCAGTCCCGACAAGATCACAATCTGCCAAGAACTCGATGAGATCGACTTCGGTGCGTGGTCGGGAAAGACCTTCGAAGAGTTGAGCCAGGACGCCGATTGGCGGGTGTGGAACAGCCGGCGTCAGCAGGCGAGGACGCCGGGCGGCGAGACCATGCTGGACGTCCAGCAACGTGTCTTCTCGCTGATGCAGCAACTTCGCAAACGCTATCAGAACCAGTCCGTGGCGTTGGTCAGCCATGCCGACGTGATCAAGGCCGCCGTCTGCAAGGTGCTCGGCTTGCCGCTGGGAGATTGTTTTCGCTTCGACATCGACCCCGCTTCGATCACCACGATCGTATCCGGTGACTGGGGCTCCAAGCTGATCCGATTAAACGAAGCCGCCTGACGAGGACTACCGGATGCGAATGGTCATTTTCGGTCTCACCGTCACCTCCTCGTGGGGAAACGGACACGCGACGCTGTGGCGCGGGCTTATCCGGGCGCTGGGTGGGCTGGGTTGGTCCGTCACCTTCTTCGAACGCAACACTCCCTATTATGCCGGGGCGCGCGACCTTGACCATCTCGATGGCGGCAGTGTCGTTATCTATCCGGACTGGGAAGACATTCGCCATGTCGCGGAACAGGCGATCGGGCAATCGGACGTCGTCATCGTCACGTCCTATTGCCCCGACGCCGTGGAGGCATCGCGCCTGGCGCAGGATGCCTGTTACGGACTGAAGGTTTTCTACGATCTTGACACCCCGGTCACACTCGCCCGGATCGAACAAGGTCAACGGCCGACGTATTACGGGCCCGAAGGCCTACGCGATTTCGAGCTTGTCTTAAGCTATACTGGCGGGACCGCAATCGATGCGCTCAAAACGCTGCTGGGTGCCCGCCGTGTCCTGCCTCTCTACGGCCATGTCGATCCCGAGCGACACCGCCCGGCACAGCCCCGGGCCGAATTTGCCGGGGATCTGTCCTATCTCGGAACCTATGCCGCAGATCGCCAGGCCGGCGTCGAAAAGCTGCTGGTGCGCACGGCAGCGCGCCTGCCGGACCATCGCTTCGTCATCGGCGGCGCCCAATACCCGCACGAATTCCCATGGAGCGACAACATCTTCTTTGTCAGGCACCTTCCGCCTGCGGATCATCCGGCCTTCTTCTGCTCATCGCGTTTGACGCTGAACGTGACCCGCGAGGCAATGGCCAAGAGGGGCTGGTGTCCTTCGGGCAGGCTGTTCGAGGCGGCAGCCTGCGGCGCAGCTATCGTGAGCGACACCTGGCCCGGGCTGAGCAGTTTTTTCCAACCTGGCAGCGAGATCCTCCTGGCGGACACCACCGACGACGTGGTTGCCGCAGTCTGCTTGTCGGACAGCGAAATTGACGCAATTCGGCGCCGTGCGCGCGAGCGGGTGTTGGACGAGCATACCTCTGCGCAACGCGCCAGGGAGCTGGACCGCCTCCTGTCAGATTCATTGCAGACGGCGGGGGAGCCGTTGAAGGAAGCAATCTGATGTTGGGCATCGTGCCTGCTGCCGGCCGCGGCAGCCGCATTCAGCCACTCGGCTTCTCGAAGGAACTCCTGCCGGTCGGCAGCCGCATCGACGGCCAAACCGAGCGTCCCTGCGCGGTGAGCGAATATCTGGTGCGTCGCATGGTGCGCAACGGCGTCGACAAGATCTGCTTCGTCATCGGATCGGGAAAATCGGACATCCTCGAATATTATGCCGCCGGCTATGGCGATGCCGCAGCACTGTTTGTCGTGCAGCCCACCCCTGTCGGTCTTTGCGATGCGATCTTCCGCGCTGCGCCGCTCGTCGCGACGGACGAGACAGTCCTGATCGGCCTGCCCGATACGATCTGGCTACCCGAAGACGGGTTCTGCGCCCTGCGGAACGATTGCCTGTCTTTCCTGCTGTTCCCCGTCGACCGTCCGGAATTTTTCGATGCCGTCATTCTCGACAACGACAGCCGGGTGAAGGAAATCCAGGTCAAGCAACAAGACGCCGGATCGAATTGGATTTGGGGTGCATTCAAGATGCCCGGCCGCATCTTTCATCAGCTTGCGACGCTCTGGCGCGAGCGGGATCGCCATGATGAATACGTCGGCACGCTAATCAACGCCTACTTGGCGGCCGGCGGCGAGGCTTACGGCGTCAAGGCAGGCACAGCCTATGTCGACGTCGGCACGTTCAACGGCTACCGCACGGCACTTCGGCTGCTTGAGAACAACGACGCCACGTCGGAGGACCCGAAAAACCTCATATTCGTGCTGCCAGGGGAGTCGCAAATACCAAGCCATCCAGGCGAAGGAGGCTAGCCATGCTGCATTCCAACGCCGAAATCCGCCGTCGCATCGATGCCCTAGGCCCGTGGTTCCACAATATGGAGTTGGCGGGTGTCGAAACCGCCCCAGACCATTTCCTCGGCAACTACCCGCTGATCAAATGGCGCAAGTTCGCCGACGCCATTCCTGCCGATCTGTCCGGCAAGGCCGTGCTCGACATAGGCTGCAACGCCGGCTTCTACTCGATCGAGATGAAGCGCCGCGGCGCCCGCCGTGTCCTCGGCATCGATTTCGATGAAGCCTATCTGGCGCAGGCGCGCTTTGCCGCCGAGATCGCGGACTGCGACATCGAATTCCAGCAGCTGTCGGTCTACGAGGTGGGCGTCCTGCGGGAGAAATTCGACATCGTCCTGTTCATGGGCGTGCTGTACCACCTGCGCCACCCCCTGCTCGCTCTCGATCTGATCCGTGAGCACGTTGCCGGCGACCTGATGATCTTCCAGTCCATGCAGCGCGGCAGCGCCGACCTGCCTGCACTCGATGAGAATTATCCTTTCTGGACCCACGATCTGTTCGACCGACCGGAGTTTCCGAAGCTGCATTTCGTCGAGCATCGCTATGCCGACGACCCGACCAACTGGTGGATTCCCAATCGCGCCTGCACCGAAGCGATGCTGCGCAGCGCCGGCTTCGAGATCGTGCTGCACCCGGAGCAGGAGGTCTATTTCTGCCGCACCGCCGGTGAGCCGGCCGGCGGCGGCGCCGTTTACCCGTCGAGAGGACAACTTCATGATTGAAGCTGCAATGATCTGGAACGAGCCAAACAACAAGTCCCATTGGGACCCCGAACTCGACCCCGACTGGAGCCGCTTCGCCAATATGGCAATACTGGCCGCCGATGCGATCGCAGCTGAAAACCCCGCCGTGACCAAGATCCTCGGCGGCATTTCGCCGATCGATGCCGATTTCATGGCGCTCATGAAGCAGTATGGCGTGCTCGATCACGTCGATGCCGTCGGCGTGCATGGTTTCCCGCTCGACTGGAACCTTTGGCAGATTCAGGAATGGCCGCAGAAGATCGGCGAGATTTCGACCGTCACCGATCTGCCCGTATGGGTCAGCGAAGTCGGTGTGTCGAGCTTCGGTGCCGAGGAGGTGCAGCGCTGGGGCTTGCGCCGGACCGCCGAACTGCTGCTCGGCAATGCGCCGCGCATACAATGGTACAGCCTCTACGACCTTCCGCGCGAATGGGGGGCAACGACGCGTCACCGCGAAGCGGAAGGCTCCTCCTACTATCGCCACTTCTACATGGGCCTGCTGCGCGAAGACGGTACGCCCAAACCAGCGCTCGAGGAATTCCTGCGTTATGCCCCGGCCATGGGACTGGCGCAGTGGTTCCATTTTGAAGATCCCCGGCTGGACGACGCCGTCGCCTGGATGAAGCGGCTGGGCGTCACCAGTCTGCGCACCGGGCTTTCCTGGGCCGACAGTTTCAGGCCGAATGCGCTGGATTGGTACGACCGGCAGATGGAAGCACTGGCCGATTTCGACGTGACCGTCACCTTCTGCTTCACTCCAGAGCATCGCGGAGTTATGCCGCATCACACCAGTCCGCCGCTGGTGCCGGAGGAGTTCGCGGAGTTTTGTGCGACGATGATCCGTCGCTATGCTCCCGGCATGGCCGTCTCGCCGGTCAGGTCCGTGCGAGCTTCGGCAGCATGAGTGTGTCATGCAACACCAACCTGACGGGTCCGGAACGCTTGCCGAATTCGCGGCCCTGTTGCTAGTAGGTACCGCACCATACTCATCGGACGGTGCTGAAATCATGATCGTTGTCGCGCATCCGGACGACGAGACCATCGGCATCGGCGGGCATCTTGCCGGATTGCGCCGATCTCGCATCGTTCATGTCACTGACGGTGCGCCGCGAGATCTTGATGACGCGCGAGCATACGGTTTCGAGACGTGGCAGGACTACGCCAAGGCCCGCCATAGGGAGTTGGAGACGGCGGTGGCGGCAGCGGGTTTGCCGTCGACGGCCCTGATCAGTCTCGGTTATCCCGACAAGCAAGCCGCCGGAAATCTTAGCTCGCTCGCACGGGAGCTGACCGGCCTTTTGGCCGATCGCGATGTCAGCTTCGTCTGCACGCATCCTTATGAAGGTGGTCACCCTGATCATGACGCGACCGCCTTTGCCGTCCATGCGGCCTGCCATTTGCTGCGCCGCGACGGACGCCAGGCGCCGGTCATCGTCGAAATGGCATTCTATTGCGCCGGGCCTGAGGGCGCGGTCCTTCAGGATTTCAACAGCGGACCCGGCAGTGAGTGCATCGAACTGCACCTTACGGAAGCGGCTTTCGAACGGAAGCAGTGCATGCTGGCCTGCCATCGGACCCAGCAACGGACGCTGGCGCCGTTCACGGCGCGCGTCGAACGTTTCCGGGTGGCGCCTGCTTATGATTTCCTGGCGCTGCCGAACAACGGCAAGCTCTATTACGAGGCGCTGCCGCTCGGCTTCGAGCCGGCGGTTTGGCTTCACGCGGCGGCGGCTGCGCATAAGGAGCTTGGGCTCGACCGGCCATGACCCTCACCGTCCTGAACGTCGCCTACCCTCTCGCGCCAGTCGGTCCGGATGCGGTTGGCGGTGCCGAGCAAGTGCTCTCGATGCTCGACCAGGCACTCGCGCGCGCAGGGCACATTTCTATCGTGATCGGTTGCCAGGGCTCCAAAGCGGCGGGCGTCCTCATCGAGACACCGGCTGAACCAGGTGTGCTCGACGATGCGGCGAAAAAAAGGGCACAGCGCTCCCATCGCACCGCGATAGAAGCCGCACGTGCCCGTTGGCCGATCGACGTGATCCATCTGCACGGCATCGATTTTCATGCCTATCTGCCTGACCATGGCCCGACATTGGTAAGCCTGCACCTGCCGCTGGATTGGTATCCGGCCGATGCTCTGCGCCCGCTGCGCAACGATCTATGGCTTCACGCCGTCTCAGAGGCCCAACAAAGAACCGCACCGCCAGGCGCCCGGCTGGTTGCGCCCATTCCAAACGGCGTCGATATCGATGCGCTGAGCGGCCCGCAGTCCAAGCGCAACTTCGCGTTAGTGCTCAGCCGCATCTGCCCGGAAAAGGGCATCCATCTGGCGCTGGACGCCGCCAAACAGGCTGGCGTGCCGCTGGTCATCGGCGGCAAGGTCTATCCCTATGAAACGCATACGCTGTACCTTCGTGACGAAGTCCAGCCTCGCCTCGACAAGCACCGCCGCTTCCTCGGTCCGCTCGGCTTCACCTCCAAACGGCGCTTTCTCAACGCCGCCCGTTGCCTGGTCATTCCCAGCCTTGCCGCGGAAACCAGTTCGCTTGTCGCGATGGAGGCCCTCGCCTGCGGCACACCGGTCGTCGCCTTTCCAAACGGCGCGCTGCCGGACGTGGTCGAACACGGCAAGACGGGCTTTCTGGTGAATGACGTCGACGAGATGGCGGAGGCCATTGTCGCATCATCCGGCCTGGATGCCGAGACATGCCGGGCCGAGGCGCGGCGGCGCTTTTCGCTCGACCGCATGATTTCGTCTTACATGGACGCCTACCATGCGCTGGCGGGGCTTGGTGGCGGCCGCAGGCGCCTCGCGGCGGCGCAGTGAGCGGCTTCCATGCTCCGCTCGGAGATCATCGACGATCCGGCCGCCCTTGAGGCCCTGGCGCCGCGTTGGTGGGAGCTCTGGACGCATAGCCGGACGGCGACGCCGTTCCAATGCCCCGCCTGGCTCGTGCCGTGGTGGCGCACGTTCGCGCCCGGAGAGCTGGCTACGATCGCCGTCTGGCGTGGCGGCGATCTGGTGGGACTGGCGCCGTTTTACCTGGAACACACACCTTCCGGGCCGAGACTGCTTCCGGTCGGGATTTCGTTGAGCGACTATCTGGATGTCCTGTGTTCCCCCGGCATCGAAGCGGCGGTCGCCGCAGTCATCGCCGACCGGGCTCTCGCGATCAATTGGTCGCAATGGATTTTACCGGACCTACCGGCCGGTGCTGCAGGTCTCACTATTACACACCCTGCGCTGGAGGCGGGTGAACTCGTCGATCATGCGGCTTGTCCCGTGCTCCCCATCGCTGGTGACGATGCGCTTGCGGTCTGCGTTCCTGCGCGGCGAAGACGCCAGCTGCGCCGCGCGCATAGAGCCGCATGCAGGCGCGGCTGCGTCTCCCTCACGCCAGCGCAAGATAGTCCCAAAGCATTCTTCGATCACTTGATCCGCCTCCATGGCGCGCGTTGGGCCGGGCATGGTGACGGCGTGCTGGCCGATCCGGCTGCCGAAGAATTCCACCGGCAGGCGCTTGCCCTGCTTGCCGCACAGGGTCTTGTCCGATGCTGGCTTGTCGCTATCGATGACGCGGTCGTCGGCGCCTACTATGGATTTCACCATCGCCACCGCGCGTACGCCTACCTTGGCGGTTTTGATCCGGCCTATGCCGAGGAAAGTCCCGGCGCAATCCTGATCGGTCACGCGATTTCCGAGGCGGCCCGCGAAGGGGCGCGGGAGTTCGATTTCCTGCGCGGCCAGGAGACTTACAAATATGGCTGGGGTGCCGTCGACCAATGGACGACGCGAAAGGTCTGGACGCGGAGCATGGCTCAATGAGCACAGCTGGACGAAAACCATCTTTACAGGCGTCGACAGCAAGAATGGTGATCGAGGAGTGCATGGCCGACGGCGCCTGCGTCGAAGCCGTCGTTGCCAGGCTGGCGCTTCGCTTCGAGACGGGGATCGATGCCGCGGAGCTCGCTGATGTGGCGCTGGATATGTGTTCAGCCGACCTGCGGAACGGGGACAGACTGGAGCGGATCGCCGAGCTGCTTCGTCGCAGGCCTGACATCTTTGCCATGCTGCGCGAAACAGGCGCGGCCGTTCGCCACGAACGCAGTGAATGGGAAACGGATGCCGCTGTCGTCAGGCGGCTGGCCGCCGGCTTCGATGCGGCGGCGGCGATTTCCCTGGCGGCGAGCGTTCAGCTGTCTTCGTTGGGAGACGAGGAGAAGCTCACCGCCACTACCGACGAGATCGTCGCGTGGCTGGAAACACAAGGCTTCACCGGCGCCCACCGGGACATACTGGACATTGGTTGTGGCATCGGGCGTTTCGAAAGCGCGCTTTCCAGCGCGGCGCACCGGATCGTCGGCATCGACATATCCTCAAAGATGATTTCGATCGCTCGTCAGCGATGTGCCAGTCTGCGCAATGTAGAAGTGCGGCCGACCTCCGGTCTCGATCTTGCCGATTTCGGCAATGCAAGTTTCGATTGCGTGCTGGCTGTCGACAGCTTCCCCTATCTGGTGCTGGCCGGCTTGGCGGAGCGGTATTTCAAGGAAATCGCGCGTGTTCTGAAGACGTCGGGCATGGCAGCACTTCTGAACTACTCCTACCGCGGAACGCCGGCGCTGGATCGTGCCGATGTTCACCGCCTCGCCGGAGCCCATGGCATGCAGGTCGTTGTCGACAGCGAGAAGCCGTTCCGGCTGTGGGATGGCAATGCCTTTCTTCTTGCTGCATCCGAGGGAACATTACGGCTCAATAACTGTTCGGGCGTCACATAGAAAAGGCGCCTGTGAGTGCCCACAATCCTAAGGAGGACTAGGTGGCATACGGCGGCAAGGGACATCACCTCGGCCGCCAGAACAAAGGATCCGGCGACGGCGCGATGACCGGGTTGCTCAAGGACTAGGCCGAGGAAAGCGGTTGCGTCCACCAGAGCCTAGAAGCAGCACACCGAGCAACGCAGGTTCGATGGCAATCGGATCAACTCCGATCAGTATCATGCCGCAGATCGGCTCGCCTAAGGCCGAATGTTGCAATCGCAGACGCGATTATGACCGGCGACCAGCTGAGGTCGCGAGAGTCGAATTTGTCGAGCGCGCCCGGGAATATTGCCCGGGGAGATTGGAGGGAAGGCACAGGCTTTCCTGACGATACCAGCGGCTTCGAAACAATGCTGTGCAAGGGTCAGCGCTGACTGTGAGAACGGCGCGTGAATCCTTGCAAACTCTGATTGCTGACACCACACTGGTGAAGGGACCAATTCGTTAAGAGAACACGATGTCTCGCTCGAGCGACGATACGATCAGCCCGCGACTCCGGCTGGCAATAGACCGGAAAATCGCATCTCTGCTGACTGCCATCGAGCAGGAGAAGGTCCCCGACCGGTTGACCAACCTTGCGGTTCAATTGCAGAACGCGCTTGTCGACAAGCGTCGATGCAAGGCAAAGAAAGAGGACTAGCTATCGACGCCTGTCGACTGCCAAGTTTCCTTGTACCTCGGACAGGTGATTGCGTCTTTCCACCAACGTCTGCAGCGAACATTCGCCGAGGTATTCCAGGACGCCGGCGCGCGCTCGGTTAAGGCGGCTCTTTACCGTCCCCACCGCGCAACCGCATATTTCGGCAGTTTCTTCATAGCTGACGCCAAGAACCCCGATCAGCATCAGGACCTCGCGCTGATGTTCCGGCAGCTTCTGGACCGCGCCATAGACTTCCTTGCTCTGAACGGACCACTCCTGTGTAGCTTCCGAAATCGGGATCAAAGAGGCACAGTCAAGCAGGCCGGGTTTTTCCCGGTCGGCGGCCTTGGCACGCGTGTAGTGGGTATTGCGCATGATGGTGAAGAGCCATGACTTCATGCGTGTCCCAGGCTCGAATTTATCGATGTTGGCGAGCCCTTTGGTCAACGTCTCCTGGACCAGGTCATCGGCGTCGTCAGGAACACGGCAGAAGGTGCGGGCGAAGGCTCGCAAGGCAGGTATCAGGTCAACGATGGAAACTTCATCCGTTTCCTGGTTGGCCAAGGCATAGCCCCTGGAGGACAATGGTCCAGCTCCCAGCAAGAACGAGTTGATGAACAAAGACCTAGCTAAATGCATGAAGGTTTGGATCGTTCCGGACATCGAAATGAGTCGCTAGAAAATCTCGGATTGCGCGGACGCACATCGCGTAACTGCGCGGCTGAACTCCTGTTGCGGGTGAGTGCCGCCCGCCCGGAACACGGCCAAGGTCGCTCCATTGGACAGACAGCGACGTCAATTCGCCATTGTTCCGCAAGCAAAGGCGCCAGTCCTTTTGCGGGAACAAAGCGGCGCGCCGGAAGTTCGACGCCCTGAGCCGGTGGTTCCGGCCTTCATTCATCGAGGAGCAACAGTCATGGCGCAGTCCCGGCAGCGTTCAGAAAGACGGCCCGCAAACGGTCGCAACCAGAATGTCGAGCGGGGAAACGGCGGTGAGCTTCACCAACTGGCGGAAGGCGAGACGCCTGTCCTCACCACTGCGCTCGGAACGCCTGTCTCCGACGATCAGAACACTCTGAAGATCGGCGAGCGTGGCCCGTCGCTGATCGAGGATTCCCACTTTCGTGACAAGATTTTCCATTTCGATCACGAGCGGATTCCCGAACGGGTCGTTCATGCTCGCGGCTACGGCGCACACGGCTATTTCGAAACCTATGAATCGCTAGCCAAATACACGCGCGCCGACATTTTCCAGCGTGCTGGCGAAAAGACGCCGGTTTTCGTGCGCTTCTCGACAGTCGCCGGCAACAAGGGCTCGTTCGACCTGGCCCGCGACGTGCGCGGTTTCGCCGTCAAGCTTTACACCAAGGAAGGCAATTGGGATCTGGTCGGCAACAACATCCCGGTTTTCTTCATCCAGGACGCGATCAAGTTTCCCGATCTGATCCATGCCGCCAAGCAGGAACCGGACCGCGACTTCCCGCAGGCCCAGACCGCGCATGACAATTTCTGGGATTTCATCAGCCTGATGCCGGAATCGATGCACATGATCATGTGGATCATGTCGGATCGTGCGATCCCGCGCTCCTTCCGCTTCATGCAGGGCTTCGGCGTCCACACCTTCCGCTTCGTCAGCGCCGACGACGAATCCACCTTCGTCAAATTCATCTGGAAACCAAAGCTCGGCATGCAGTCGGTGGTCTGGAACGAGGCAGTCAAGATCAATGGTGCCGATCCGGATTTTCATCGCCGCGACCTGTGGGAGGCGATCCAGTCCGGCAACTTCCCGGAATGGGAACTTACCGTGCAGCTCTTCGATCAGGACTTTGCGGACAGCTTCGATTTCGATGTCCTCGACGCCACGAAGATCATTCCCGAAGAAATCCTCAGGCCGATCCCGGTGGGACGATTGGTCCTGGATCGTATGCCCGACAATTTCTTCGCCGAGACCGAACAAGTGGCGTTCATGACGCAAAACGTGCCGCCCGGCATTGATTTTTCCAATGACCCGCTGCTGCAGGGACGCAACTTTTCCTATCTCGACACCCAGCTGAAGCGGCTCGGCAGCCCGAATTTTACCCACCTTCCAATCAACGCACCGAAGTGCCCGTTTGCTCATTTTCAGCAGGACGGACACATGGCTATGCGCAATCCGGTAGGCCGTGCAAATTATGAGCCAAATTCGTGGGGTATGGGTCCGCGCGAGGATCCCCAGCGCGGCTACCGTTCCTTTGCCGATGCCGAGCAGGGCCAGAAAGTGCGGCTGCGGGCGGAAAGCTTCGCCGACCACTACAGCCAGGCGCGGCTGTTCTTCAACAGCCAGACGCCTCCGGAACAACGCCACATCGTCATGGCTTTGACATTCGAATTGAGCAAGGTCCAGACACCGGCAATCCGCGAGCGAACGGTTTCCCATCTGCTGAACATCGACGAGGCGCTGGCGGCCACCGTTGCCGACAAGCTTGGCATT
This sequence comes from Mesorhizobium sp. M6A.T.Cr.TU.017.01.1.1, assembly GCF_004023115.1. Taxonomy (NCBI): domain Bacteria; kingdom Pseudomonadati; phylum Pseudomonadota; class Alphaproteobacteria; order Hyphomicrobiales; family Phyllobacteriaceae; genus Mesorhizobium; species Mesorhizobium sp. M6A.T.Cr.TU.017.01.1.1. The sequence goes on along the minus strand of NZ_RZTA01000035.1, from coordinate 34,831 downwards.
CGAAAGATGCCAAGTCCGGCGGACGCTGCGGTGCCGCCGCGAGACGACCTGGAGCCCTCGCCGGCGCTCAGCATCATCAATAACGGGCCGGAGAGCTTCGGAGGCCGTAAGGTCGGCGTGCTGGTCAGCGACGGCGTGGATGCTGCGCTGTTCGAGCAACTCCGAACCGCGGTCGAAAAGGAAGGCGCGGTGATGGAGGTCGTCGCCGCAAAGGTCGGCGGCGTAGATGCGGCCGATGGCACGCAGATCGAAGCGAGACACATGATCGACGGCGGTCCGTCGGTCCTGTTCGACGCGGTCGTGCTTATGCTCTCGGAGCCGGGCGCCGAACTGCTGGCCAAGGAAGCCGCCGCAAAGGACTTCGTTTCCGATGCGTTCGCTCATTGCAAATTCATCGGTTTCACGTCGGGAGCCGAGCCGCTGCTGGCCAAGGCAGGCGTCGATGCGGATGCGGATGAAGGGCTGATAAGGCTGGAATCAAACAAGACGGCTGAGAAGTTCGTCCAAGCCTGCCGGAAGTTGCGGCTGTGGGCGCGGGAGGCGGCCGTCAAGCTCTGACGCCGGTGCATGCTGGCCGTCTGTTCGCATGCTTGACTGGAGCCGTAGAACCAAGTGGGCAAAAGCATCCGTCACTAGGACCGACTGTCTATGAGCGGCTGTTGTTCTTAGCCGCCTCCTCTCGCTGCTTTTTCAGGACTTCGTCAGTCCCGACCAGCTTCTTCGATCCGCCGGGGATCGCTGTAGACACCACAGCAGGCGGGTCGCTTGCGGGGAAAGAATCCTCGAGGCCGGCCTGCAGCTGGTCTTCCAGGGTTTCCGGCTTTTGCGACCGACCAGATGTCCGTCGGGTTTCTGCTTCCTCCAGTGGCTGTTTCATGTCAGGTGAAGACTTGACTTCTCGAACACAGGCATAAAGCTGTTCGATAGCAAATTCCTTCAGTGTTTCGAAGTTGGCTTTATCATCATCTTGCATTGCCTCGATCTGATCGATCATTGTTTTCTCGAACCGATCAAGGGTATCGCTTCCGCAAGCCTGGCAAAGCCGCAATAATGCTTCTTTGAGCATTTTCGGGCCAAAATAGGCCGACGCCTCGAGCTTGAGCCGTTCCAAATCCTCTGGAGTTGCCGCCTGAAGTTTTGACATATGCAGCCCTTTCGCCTGATGAGCATATCAACGGCAATTGTCGGCAGATGTTCCATTCACCGGCTCCGATGCATCGCTCTCGTCAGTAAACCGCCGCCTATCGCGCGAGCCACATCGTGCGGTCGAATGTCGAGCCACGTCGTCGAAGCCATCGATGAACAATATCGCCGGGCCATCGCCCAGGTCTTCGTAGGCGAGACGGACGCCGATCACTTCGACATCACAAAGATCTAGGGGGTAGCGGCACTCACGCTCGCCTGCACTTTCGCCTTCGCCGAAGCCAGGTAGATCCGCGGCGATCACGTATGCGGCCTGCGACAGTTGGGGAGGACCCCACGAAAATAGCCTGCCGAGCCCGGAAAGCCGTGCAGGAGCAGCACCGCCGGCGTCGACGCGTCACCGGCCGTGATAAAGGACAACTCCGTGCCGCCGGAGAGGCGAAATCGTTGACGGGTCGCGGGCGCATATTCAGACTCCTTTCCTCGATCGTCTGGATCGGCGCTGGCCGGGCTGTTGCCGTTGCTGGCAGGGCGGCGGAGCCGAGGTGAAGGAACGGCGGAAGCTCCGTCGTGATCCTTGCTCCTGGCTATAGCTCCCGGTCGTCGCGATGATCGGCGAGCCCGCTCGCCTCGCGCTGGGTGACCTTCTTCATGTCCATGTCGACGCCGATGCCGGACTGTCGCTGCAGCCCGTAGACCTCTTCGGCAAAGTTCATCTTGGCGAGGACGGCGTCGATCTTCTCGTGCTTGTCGGGCGGGAACATCTCAGCGGGATCGCCGACCGCCACCCATTTGATCGGGACGAGCGAGTTCGGCGGCAGGACGCTGCGCACGTGGACCACGCCGTCGATGCGAACCTCTGTGCGTCGCCCACTGACCGCGCCCTGATAGATTTTGACGCCCGTTGCCAGGAAGCACTCGTCCGCGACGATACAGCCCTTGAGTGAACAGAGCGGCCCGATCAGGACATTATCGCCGATCTCGACGGCGTTCCGGCTCGTGCTGCGGATGTTGAGGTTCTCGCGGACGACGCACTGGGCGCCGATCCGTACCGGCGCGCCATGCGCCTCGATCACCGCCCCGAACGAGACGTGCGTGTGTGGACCGATCGCCACGTCTCCGCAGATCACCGCTGTCGGAGCCACATAGGCGGTTGGATCGATGTTCGGCCGCTTGCTCTGGTGCTCGATAAGCATGGCGGGCTCCTGTGCGAAGGATGTCGACTGAAAAAAGCTAACGGGCGAGAGCAGCGCGAGTTCCGCTGCGCCCAGCCGATCTGCTTCAGCCGTTGGGTTTGCTGATTGCGAAACTTGGTCGAGCGCTTCTTCAACAGATCGCGCGATGCCGGCGTATCGCTAGATGAACCAGGTCGCCACTAGCCCGACTGACGCAGCAAAGGTCGCCAATGTCGTCACGCCGCCAAGGACGTTTGTGCCGGGGCTGTTCACCTTGTCGCCCATGATCTTGCGGTTGTTGGTCATGATGAGGATCAGCAGCAGCAGAGGCGGAGTAGAAAAACCCTGCACAATACCGGACCAGACCAGGGCTTTCATCGGGTTGAAGCCGATGAAATTGAGCCCCACCGCCAACAGTGTGATCACTCCGGTCGCGATGTAGAATTTGGGAGCCTGGCGAGGTTTGTCGTTCATGCCGTGCTTCCAACCCATCGCCTGCGCAAGATCAAAGGCGGCGCCGGTCGTCATGACTGGAACGGCCAGAAAGCCGACGCCGATCACGCCGGCTGAGAAGACAATTCCTGCCGCATCACCGGCAAGCGGCCGCAGCGCTTCGGCTGCCTGGGCGGCTGTCTCAATCTGGGTCTGACCTGCCTCATAGAGGGTTGATCCCGTCGAAAGAATGATGAAATACATGATCAAATTGGAAAACGTCATACCGATCAAGATGTCGCGGCGAGACCGGCGAAGTTCGCCTTCCGTCGCTCCCTTCCGCTCTTTGAGAGTCGTCCTGCCCTCTGCAATCTCTTCCTCGACCTCCTGGTTGGACTGCCAGGTATAGAGATATGCCGAGAGCGTCGTGCCGATGATGGCAACGAGGATGGACAGGTACTCACGGCTGAACTCGATTTTTGGGATCAGAGTGCCGTACAGAACAGACAATGCGTCCGGTTTCGCGAGGACGGCGGAAACCACATAGGCAAGCAGCGTCAGCGCCAGCCACCGGAAGGCGTTTCGGATCAGTTTGTAGGAGCCGAAAACCTGCAGAGCGAAAATAATGGCGGCGACGCCAACCACGATCAACGGAACCGGCAGCGGGACGAACAGATTGAGAGCCGCAGACATCGCCCCGAGATCCGCGGCAGCCTCGATGGTGTTGCCGATCAGCACGCCCACCAACACCGACCACAAGAGCCATCGCGGGTAAAAGTCGGAAATGACCTGGAAGAGCCCGCGTCCGGAGACCTGGCCCAGCTTCGATGAGAGATACACGACAGTGTACATCATCGGCAGGGTAAGTGGCGCGGTCCAGAGCAGGTCGGGACCGAACCTGGCCCCGGCGCTGGCGTAGGTTCCGATGGCCGAGCAGTCGTCGTCGGCCGCGCCGGTGATCAGCCCGAGCCCAAGGGCCCGGCCGATGCCGCTACCCTCCCGTCGCGGCTTTTTTCGGCCGGGGTCCTTGCGAGCCAGTTCGCTCATTGGGCACGCACTGCCGCTGGCGTGACGTGGAGGCCAATGGAGACATCCATCGGATTAATCATCCTCTATGGCAACAAGCTGCAGCAGGCGATCATCGGACGGCTCTCGTGTTTGGAATCGAACAGTCAAGCAGGCGCTTTGTTCCGTCGGCAGGCATGCCGCATTAATGGTGGCGGGCAGAGCCGGATGCACAGGACGCCTCGCTGATTGTAGAAAGCGCCGATCGGGCGGCCTGCCAGCAGGTGGGATAGGAACCTTTTCTGAAACACGCCGTTTGCCAGCAGGCGGTTGCATTAGCGACCTTTAAACAACGGAAAGGGTCTTGCCATGAACTACAAGATGATCTGTTTAGGCGCGATGGCGCTTTCTTTGGTAAGCGGCGTTTCTCTCGCGGCAGGCGCCGACACAGGCACGTCTGCCTTGGATGACCCTGCAAAGATGGAGCCGTTCTACACGGACTCCAGCATGAAGACTCTGCGGTCGGACGACGCGTTCACGACGGCGTGGAAAGCGCTGACGGACGAGGACCGCATGGCAATGACAAAAGTCTGCGATGAGGAGATGGCAAACCCCAACGCCGCCAACACCCACCCTGAATTCTGCAGCAATGTCAAAAAGCTCGGCGGCGAGTCGAAGAACTGAACCATGGGAAGGCGGGCAATCGCCCGCCTTTTGGTTAGCGACTGTGAAGGCAAGAGGGATACGATAGCCGCGGGGTCGGCTAGTTTAACGGGTCGCTCCGCCACTCACGGCCATGCGAATGCCCAGGCCAATGATAAAACAGCCGGCGATGCGCTGCTGCCAGAGCCGTATCTTTGGCTGCTTCAGGATCCACTCGCCAACCGCACCGGACGCGAGCGCGTACGCGCCCAGCACCAATACACCTGTGATTTTCTGTGTCCCACCCAGCAACAGCAATTGCAGCGTCACCGATCCTCGAGCCGGGTCAACGAATTGCGGCAGGAACGCAACCATGAACATCATTGGCCAGGGATTTATGAGGTTGGCGATCATTCCTTCTCGTGCAGCCGCTGGCGGACCAAGATTTCTATGCTCTTCGATGGCAACTTCCGTGGCTGACGAGAGCAATAGGCTTATTCCGAGCCAACACAGGTAAGCGGCGCCGGACCATCGGAGCAGACTGAATGCGAGGGGCGACGCCCCAACCAATGAAGACACGCCTAACGCGAGGAGAGGCAATTGAACAAGCCCCGCTCCGACGGTCATGCCCAGCACCGTGAAAAACGCCGTACTTCGTCCGTGAGCAATTCCGCGTGCTGTCACAAGCATGCTGTCGGGGCCGGGCGGGGCCTGCATCGAGATTACGGTCCCCAGGAAAGCTATCCACAACACGGGATCCATGATCCTGCTCTCTCCGCCTGACAACTGCGCAGTGCCTTTCCTGCAACTGACGGTCAGTCAGGCCGGTTCAAGAATTCCGGATGGCAAGCCCGATACCCGCCTCTTCGGAGCGGAGCCCTGGCGATCCCTGCCGGGGCTCCGCAACCCGGTGGCACAAGCAATTATGCGGCCGCTTGAAGAGCGCGTTGGTTGACACCCCCCTCGCCTAGACCCGTCAGCGCTTCGTCCGTTGCGACCTCTTCCTTGAGCGTCGCTTTGAGAAGGGCGGCAACGTCGGCCTTTCCCATCTGTTCTGCCCAGGCGATCAGAGTGCCGTACCGGGCGATCTCGTAATGCTCGACGGCTTGCGCCGCTGCGACCAGTCCGGCGTCGAGCGCAGGAGCACCTTCATAGTCTTCGAGGATCTCGGAGCCCTCTTCAATGATGCCGTCGATCGCCGGGCAGGTCTTGCCGCGTGCTGCCTTGCCGAATTTCTCGAACACTTCCTCGAGGCGGTCGACGTGACCTTCCGTTTCCATGCGATGTTTTTCGAAGGCGGCAGTCACCTTTTCCGACTCAGCACCTTTCGCCATTTTCGGCAGGGCCCTTAGTATCTTCTTTTCGGCATAGTAAAGATCTTTGAGCCCGTCGAGGAACAGGTCCTCAAGACCCTTGGTTGTCGCTTTCGTGGATTTCTTCGCAGTGGCCATGGTCTTCTCCCGCTGGGGTTGGAGCTAGCCTTCCTAAACGTGAAGGCGTCCGATAACCCCACCGGCCAGCAACAAGTTCCACATCAATTCAGCATCGCCAGAAATTTTCCGGCGACTCGCGTCGCATGGTCAGGCGCTGCAAGCGTTACGCTGGTGAGCAGAGGCCGCCGAGGCGATGGTTGCCTCGCTTGCGGCTCAATCGATCCGCCTGATGCGGCCCTTGTCGAGACGGAATACCCCATCCTGCCCGCCCTGCCTCTCAAAATCGGTAAGCAGATCGTCCCAGGTTCCCAGGAACTCGCCACAGTCGTCGCAAAAGATCCGGTCGTCAGGACCGGCGTCGGCCGGAATCCTCAGCCTTATTGTCAGGCAATAAGGGCACTCCAACTGATGGTTGAGATACTGCTTGGTCATGGACGATGGCGAGAATGCACTGGAAATGTGGTCCCTGCAACCTCGCTCGTGCTGGCCCGACGAACTCGGCAAGCAACGTACAGCGATGGGGGCATTACGGCGATTGTTGCGATCCTCCGGGAATAACGAGCGCGCCTGCATTAGGAGCCGAATATTCAAAGCCTATGAAAAACGCAGCAAGAATTAGCGCGCAGATAAGTGCGATTGCTGCCAGTGCGGTTCTGGACAACGGCTTACGCGGTTCGCGATTTTGCAACACTGAATCGGTCCGCTCTCTGTTCGAAGACGACGGAGGGATCAAGACACCTGAACCCATTATATGCCGTCTTTAGCCGGAGGCCACCCGGACTGAGCCGTCGGGGGAATATTGTCGGACGTCAGTTCGCCCCGCTTGAGCCTTCTAATGGCTTCGTTGGCTTCAACTTCATCCAGCCCGGAAAGCGGCATGCCGTCAACTATGACGGCTTCCTCGCTCTCGCCGTCATAGACTTCCCACAGGCCTTCCGAATCCTGCCGCTTGTTGTAGGTGGTTGGCATGGCGACTCCCTAAGGCGGTCTGAAGATCAGCTAGATGCTGCTATTGGACACCTGCTACCCACTCCAGAGCCTGGGCCTTTTCGTCCTTCGGGAACACCCTCGCCTCGATCTGCGGCAAAAGCGCGCCCGTCATCTCCGTAGCTGCCTTGATCCACTGTTTTTCGGACACCACTGCGGCACGCTGGAAGCGGTGGAATTCGCCAAGTTTGCTCAAGCCGTACTGCAGATCGCGGCGCAAAGCGTCGCCCGTCATGTCCTCCAAATCCGTAAGGTCCGCCAGGACGCCGATCTCCTCATGTTCGCTCAGCTTCTCCTCGATGGCCGGGATGACTTTGTCGTAGTCCTGCGCGGTCACGGTACCGGCAACGCGAAATGCGGCGACGTTCTCAGGAGCAGAAATAACCTCGATCACTTTTTCCTCCTTTCGAATTGGCTTCAGGGTTATCCCGAACAACTCAAGCCGCCCATGGATGTTCCCTGGTTTAAGCGTTTTTCGATCTAATTTGACACTCATGAGCCGGCGCAATTGGCGGGCTCCCGGATCGCTTGCGTGATGACAGTATAGCGCGTGATCGGGCCCTCATCGGGATCTTCTCCTTGAAAGTGAACGTCCGCGTTTGCCGGTAGCCGACTGATATGGCCGAACTCCTTAACTGCGGACGCGCGGACGAGTTGGATGTCCGGGTCCTGCTTCATGACTTTTATTGCCGCAAGCTCGGCAGTACTGCTGCCGCCAATGCGCCAGCTGGCTTCGAGCACACCGGATCGCCAGATACCCGACGAATCGAGGCCCTGGCCGATATCGTAATTGCGCCGCGAGGCGAAAAATCCGGGATAGTCAGCCATCGCCGCGTCATAGGCCCTCGCCTGCACCGTTGCCAAAGCTAGTGCGTGAGGAAGCTGAAGGTCTTCGAGAGCTTCCCATCCGCCGCGCACTACAATGAGATCGGATCCGCCATAAACGGATTGTCCCGCATTATCGATGGTCGTCCTTTGAGTACCGTAATAGGCGACAATGATCTCATCGATTTCCGTTCTGCCGACGCTCAGCGTGACGATTTCGCGGAGGTCCGCTTCGAGCACCAGACCGCACTCGTCCAAGTCGGAGGAGCGGTACCGCTCAAGCAGCCTCTCGAAGTCAGCAACCGTCCGAACAATGTGTTGGTCTTGGCCTCGCGAGGAAAGCGGCGGCTTAAGCCGGGCGACCCCGAGCCTCAGCAGACGTTCGGCCGCCCGCAGCGCATCGTGCCGCGAAAATACCGTGTAGCCAGGCAATACTGCTGCGCTGACAGTTCTGCCGAAGCCGGTCGACCATTCTTTCGGTCGTTTGGCCAAGCCGTCCACCAGTTCATGGGTTATGGCCTTGGTCATTGCGAAGCGCCAAGGCACCACGCCGCCAAAGAGGTCTTGCGGTCCGCCGATACCAAGCCGTGCCGCATCAGTGGCAAGCAAGCTGTCGTCCGGCACGAAATACAAGCCCTCGCCGTTGCCGCTGCTGTTGACTAGACCCTGCTGGAAGGCAAATCCCTTGAGGCTCGCAATCGTGCGGGCAACGGCAGCCATGGCTTCCCGTTCGTGTGCGTAGAGAGGCTCGCAGCCCGGCGCTGAGAATGCGATCACCGTCCCCTTTGCCTCACTCGGCTGCGTGCCTCTGTGCTCGGTCATCGTTCTGGTGCTACCTCGTTGTGACCGCGGGTTGCCCGCGTTGCGGTCTGCTCCTTCGCTCCGAACCGAGACAACGCAGAAGATGGCAGAAACGTTCAGTCCGGCTTGGCCGGCCCGCGCCATCTTCCGCGTAACGGTATCCATGGGAACCGCTACCCGGCGCGCACGATTAGAGAGGATAGACTTCAGGTTCAGGTCGTGTCTGAAGGTGAGCGCCTAATGGCGAAATTCGAAAACAGTATCGGGTGAATTCGGTGACGTTGCTGGTTCAGCCGCGCCTGGTCAACGATCCCTTCTCGGATGCGGGGCTTCTTCTGGATTTCAGATTCGGCAACCGGGCGATGCTCTTCGACATTGGTGATCTGTCGCCACTTTCGCCGCGCGAAATCCTGCGCGTCAGCCACGTATTCGTATCACACATGCACATGGATCACTTCGCCGGCTTCGATCGGCTCCTGCGGTTATTTCTATACCGGAATAGAACAGTGCATTTCTTCGGCCCGCCTGGGTTGACCGAGGCCGTGCAAGCCAAGCTCAACGCATACACGTGGAATCTCCTCGACGAACAGTCCCACGACTTCATGATAGCGGCCTGCGACTGGACGCCGGCCGGACTTCGCCATTCCCGCCTCTTTCGGGCGCGATCGGGCTTCGCTCGGCAGGACACGGCTTCAGCCCCAGCCGAGGGAAATATCCTGCTCGATGATCCCGACTTCCGTGTCGAAGCAGCAATGCTCGACCACGGCGTTCCATGCCTTGCATTCGCGTTTCAGGAAAAGATCCGGGTCAATGTGCAAAAACCGCAGCTGGAAGCACTTGATTTGCCTGTCGGACCTTGGTTGAACGAAGCCAAGCGTGCGGTCCGGCGCGGAGCTGATCCCGAAACGACGCTCGCCCCAACCGCGGATCGGAATATCTCGGTCGGCGAACTCCTCGGTGCCGGAGCCCTTAGAACCGGTCCCGGACAGAGGATTGTCTATGCGACCGATCTCGCATTCAACGAGGCGAATCTTGCGCGTGTCGTTGCGCTTGCGCATGGCGCGAGCCAGTTGTTTATCGAGGCGGGCTTCCTGCAGGAAGATCGCGAGTTGGCTGCCGCGAAGCGGCACCTCACGGCGGCCGAAGCCGGCATTATCGCGCGGCTTGCGGGTGTTGAGCATGCCGTGCCGATGCACTTTTCGCCCCGCTATCTCGGACACGAAGATGAACTCCATGCGGAGTTCGCGGCAAATCTAGCCGCCGGAAACGCCTCTCAACCAGGAATGAATACCGACATGTAACCAACAGCAGGATGATCCGCGTTTTTGATCACTTGCGTCGAATACCGCTGCGGGCCGTTCGCCGACGTCTGCGGGCAAGGATGACGGGAAGGGTGACCGGTCGAAAATCCCAGCTGTCGACGCCTGCGTCGTACTGGCGTGTAACCGGGGTCAATTTGCCGTGGGAATGGCCATGCAGATCGATCGATTTCTTGCCGATCTGATTCCAGGTGCGAAAAGGATAGTGGCAAAGGATCAGCAACCTGCCGTCTATCGTCAATTCCTTGTAGTGTTGAGTGCTGGTCCAACCTGCGGCGCCGATGGTCGCTGCGCTATCGTTGTTGCCGATAATCAAGTGCTTCCGGCCATGAAGAGACGACAGGAGCGATGAAACAAATTCGGCCGACCCCTTCGCAAAATCGCCGAGATGCCAGACCTCGTCGTCCGGGCTGACGGTTTCGTTCCAGAGCGAAATCAGCGCTCGATCGTGCTCTGCCAGCGAGCCGAACGGGCGACGATCGATACGCAATATGCGGGGATCGCTGAAATGTGTGTCGGCCGTGAAATAGATCATCGAGCAGCCTGTGGCTTAAGCCTGTCTTCCCCAACGCGGTGCGACGATGGGCAAGCTAGAGATCGTCGGTCACCCGCAGGCAATCTCGACAATTGTCCGAGTGTCCTCATCGTAGCTGATGTTCATCCGGGCCCAGCCGAGATCGGAGGTGCGGGCGCATGTCGAGCAGTGGGTGCGCCAGACAGCTTCCTTCGGCGGATCCGGCATTTCAGTGAGCGGTCGACCCAGAAGATGCTGGTAACGGGACGCCTGACACTGATCTCCGTAATAGTATCGCTGCGGCTGGCCGGCGACTTGCGCGACCCAAATCGCGGGATTTCGCGGATGGTTGCGTATCGTGGAGCCTTCCGGTGCCCAATATGTGAACGGAGGCGCAGGGTCGGCCTCGATCACGACCCGCGGCTCCGCCAATTTCACCGGCGGGCTCGAGATACCCAGTTGTTGTTCATCGGATGAGGTACATGCCGACACGAACAGAGCCAAGCAGCCCCCAATTGCAGTCAATGATTTCATAACACTGCCTGGCCCCCTTGAAGCACAGCGTCGGGTCTGCTCCTAAGCTGGCAACTGATAGCCAAATCCAGCCGACAATATGGCTGGGAGATCACCTTCGCGGGGTGACCTTGTATTACGCCAAACTGCGCGGCGTGGTGAGGTCGCAAAGCCTCGCATGGACAGGGCAGCAGCAAGTCCGACAGCAATCAACATTTGAGGTGGCCAAGAAGATCAGACGCGGCTAACATATTGCCACTTTGGAGAGTGTCGTGCGTACGAGACGTTTCAGAAAGCCGATTGTTGTTCAACCTGGGCGGATCGATCGCGACAGGGTTGTTTTGTCGGTCTCCGACGCGGCTGAAGTGCTGCTGAGGGACTGGCCGGCGCCAGCCTCCAAGACGCGGCTCGCTGCAATCGAAGCCTGCCTTGCCGTTATCCGCGGCGAAAAGCCGCCAAGAGTCGCGCGCCAGGCATTCATCGCCGCGGCCAAGGATGCGAGGATCCTGCTCGGCGAACAAATCTAGAGCGGCGCTGTCAGGCAGAGCCTCGTTGAGGCAACTCGATCTTTTCCTTGATCTGCTCCTGCAGATCGTCACGCGCGCGTTTCGCCTCGCCGCGAGGTGCCTCCGATTGTTCCTGTCTATCCAGTTCGTGCTCCACCGTGTCGCGCGAACCCTCTGCCGGATCCTCTTGCGGACGGTTGTTGTCCGGCTCGGCGGCTTGATCTTGTCGCTTGTCCTTTCTGCCCTGATGACCATCGGGACTGCGCTCACCGGCGTGCTCGGTATTGTCTGTGCTTGAGCCTATCCGATCTCCGCCAATTGTTTCGTCTGGCATGTTGGTCATACTCCGGCTCCCCGATTTTGGTTGCGCGAAACCTTGCGTAGTGCGTCTCGCCTTCTGCACGTGTTTCGTTGATGAGGCCAACGGCAGATTTGCAGCTTGGTTCCATCCAACCTGCTGCGGACTAACAGCCACCAGATATCGGCTGAACCAAGCGCTTCCAAGCCTGCGGTTAATGTAGCGCCGGCCGCGACAAACCCGTCGCTGAGGGAAACTTTCAATTTCCGTGTTGGTTAAGGCCGGACAGGCAGTTTCGAGGGAGAAATGATCATGGCTCACGCCCAGCAAGAATTGGCCGAATTCGTCATCAGCAAAGCCTTCAATCCGGTCATGCGAGCGAAGCGGGATGGAAAATCCGAGGCCGATCGCAAGGCCCTGGAGCACGTGCAGCAGGCGACCAAGGCCGAGATCGAGCGCTATCGCAATTACGACTCCGCTCAGCAGGTCGTCATCAATTTCAAACGCGACCTGAGTTCCGACGCCGCCAAGAAGGTGCACTCTCAGCTGCGGCGCCTGCATCTGCCGACAATCGAGGACATCAGGGATGACTTCGAAGACAAGGCCCGCAAGCTCGGAGTCAAAGCCTCGTCGTGACGGACCTGGTCACTGGACCCGTGACGATATCGGCCAAGATCGCCAGGTGCTGAAGTCGAGTTGCTCAGACAATCGCTCGATCCCAACCGCCATAATGTTGGTCGCTGCGTGTGCCGCGCGGCAGGCTGAGCACGATCAGCGCCAGACCGATCACAACGTCCGCCGCGATCGCGATGGTTCCACCGCCGGCAAACACGAAGGGTGACACCGCGATCCATGCACCAAGCACTACATTGAGGAAGCGCAGCGGCCGGACAATTTCGGCCATGGCCGTGACTGCGACCATGATAATGAGACAGCCGACGACGTGATCGCTGAAATAGAGCGGCGGTTGCGTGCCAAAGATCAATGGCGTTGTCATCAGCAAGGCGCCGAGCAGCGTGCTCGCAACCAGCGTCCACGGGAAGTTCACGCCGCCGGTGACAAATTCCTTCAGCAACGCGGAAGCTGGACGGTCTAGGTCGGTGTCAGGCGTCTGGTTCTCCGACAGCGCAGGTCCGCCCCTCCAGAAGGTACGCCAGAACGGCTCGCCCGCCCTCGTGGCGCCCCAGAGATACTGGATGGTCGCCAGCACCTCATCGACCGAGTAGGGGATCAGCACCACCGTGACGGCGGCCTGGAGGATGCAGAGCGTGCACAGCGCACCAATCAGCGGTGGCTGGATGATGATGAAGGAGACGCTGACCACGCCGAGCGGAACGATCAGCAAGCCGAAGAGGAGCACCATCCACGGCATGGTGCGCCAGCGCCGGCGGTCGCCGATCGCGCCGGCGAGGATATCGAGGCAATAGGCGAAGGCGCCGAGCCCTGCATCGGCTATTGGAAAACCTTGCGAGACCCATGACGTCACCACCGCTTCGCTGCCGTTGCGCACCGGTGCGCCGCCGGGGCCGAAGAACGGATCCCATAGCCCATCTATGTGGCCCATCTGGTAGGCGGCGAGATAACGCGAAACGAATAGGCCGACGAAGGCCAGCGCCACGATGGGGATCCGCTGCGTGAAGGTGGATGGCGAATAGGTCCAGCCCAGCGGGCGGTCGTCGTCGGCCGCCAGCGCGCGACGGCTGATACCTGGGGTCGGCGGGATCATCACCGCGAAGGCGACGATCAGCATGCCGACAAGCGTGTCGACAGCATAGGCGGCAGGGCTGGTCGTCCAGAACAGCAACGGCGCAAGCATCACCCAAAGACCGAGCGACGCCGTGATCCACTGCACCCAGCGCCAGCGTTGGAGCATGCCCAGCAACGCAAAGACCGTCACGAGCAGGCCGGAAACGATTTCGCTAACACCGAGACCGGCGTTGCGGAATTCGGGCTCCGCAATAGCATGTCCCAGAGCGGGAGGTATTGCGGCTGCGACGGGATCGAACAGGCCAACCGTCATCGGCGACGTGACCAGCCACAGTCCGAGCGCAGCGTTGGTCATCGGCGCCCAGAGCGTTCTGAACCGATGCCGTTTTGTGGCCGCCTCGACGTCTTTCTTGCTTCGCTCGAGCGGTCCCTTGAGGCGCCTTTCCGCCTGCTCGATCTCGGGATCCGAAGCCGCGACAACGGGCGGATTGAGCTTGTTGGCCGCGTACCAATCCGTTGGGTCCTGTTTCAGCCGCCGGATCATCTCCGGCAGTGTGTCCAGCAGGCTGTGTCGTGGTGCCCAACCCAGCAGAGCCTCGGCCCGCGAGATATCGATCTCGTAGTGATCGTCCGAGTTCTCGATCATCCACGGCTTGATGTCGGTGTCCTGATCGAGCACCTCCGTCTGCAACCAGGCGCCCAGCTTCGTCAGCTCCTTCGGCAGCGCCAAGGTTCGCCAGTCCTCGCCATGGATGAGCCGGCCGATGCGCTTCTGCATCTCCTCGTATGAGGGTGTGTCTTCTTCGCCGATCAGAAGCACGGTCTCGACTGGAAGTTCGGCGCGCCGGTCGACGGTGCGCACCACCGCATCGACGAGATCGTCCTTATGCAGATAGGGCTGGCCGGCGGTGATATCGCCGGCGAACAAATAGGCGGTCGGCAAGCGCTCGAAGATGCGAGCGATCTGCTGGGCAACGAAGGCCGCCCGGCAGTCTTCGTCATAGACGCCGGCGAACCGCAGGATCACCGTTTTGATTTCGCCGCGCTCCCTCGAGATCAGCGCCTCGGTTTCGGCTTTCGATTGGGGGTAGGCCCAGGCCGGGTCGAGCGGCGAGTCTTCATCTATTTTCGTGCCCTTCCCCGGACTTGGCGCATGAACGAGAAGCGTGCTGGAAAACACGAACTGCTCGGTCTTGATCGCCGTCAGCGCATTCAGGAGCCGGCGCGTGCCCTGCACGGTGACGGCGTCATATTTCGGATTGTCCTTGCCGGTCGTGTCGTAATAGGCAGCAAGATGGATGACCGAGGCGATGCGGCCACCGCTGCGCACCCGTGCCGCCTCCACAGCCCTCCTCACGCCCTCATCGGAGGTGAGATCGATCTCGATCGTTTCCATGTTGGCGGGGGGATGTTTCGGCATTGCTACATCGAGGCCGATGATGCGGTAGCGGTCAATCAAGCCTCGCGCAATCGCCTGCCCGAGGAAGCCGCTGCTACCGGTAATAAGAACCGTCGGAAGGGTCGTGCCGTGATTTGCCATAGGTCAGGCCCGTTTTCGTGTTTTAAACAAGACCCGATGACACGATGCGCTTTGGCCATGGTGCAGCATCGCACTCGCTGGGCTCGCGATTTTCAGCTAGCCCCTCTTATGGGTGGCTTGTCCGGGTCGTTCCATTCCGCCTTGCGTGCCCGCGCTTCGTCGGCGATCAGCTTGAACTCCCGCATCATCGCGCTCTCAATGGCGAATGCACCGCTTGGCAAGGCGCCGGGATCTTCCTGATTATTCTGGAATTGAAAACGGGCCTCCAGTTCTGCCCATATTCGCTCGGAAGTGGCGTCGAGGCCGGCAAGCAGCGCGACGACTAGCGACAAAGTCTCCCGCTGGGCATTCAGCCGCCCCTCGATCTCTTCATTCGTCAACTCGGACATGTGGGATCGCTTCCAGTTTCAGGCGAAACGGCAAAATCGCGCCCTTGTTCCGGAATTTAGCTCGTCGGCTCGCCCAGAGACGCAGCCTACTCTTCCCTGAATGCCCGTTGGACTTGGTCCGCCAAAGGTTTCACGAGATAGGACAGCATGGTGCGGCTGCCGGTCGAAAAGAACACCTCGACGGGCATTCCAGGCGCCAAGGTCAGGCCCTTGAGCCTGGTAAGCTCTGTGCGCGGCAAAACAATGTGCACGGTGTAAAAGCCGGCGCCTGTTTTCTCATCGAAATTCAGGTCGGCGGAAATCTTGCCCACGACACCGTTCAGCTCCGGTGTTGTTTGCTGATTGAATGCCGACAGCCGCAAGGTCGCGCTTTGCCCTGGCGTCAATTGATCGATATCTTGGGGTGCCACGTGCGCCTCGACAGTCAGGTCGTCGGTCACCGGGACTATCAGCATGATGAGTTCTCCCGGAGAAATCACACCACCGACCGTGTGCACGCCGAGTTGATGAACGACGCCGGTCTGCGGACTGCGAACATCGATACGCTTGAGCTGATCTTCAGCCGAGACCTTGCGCTCGACGAATTCAGAGATCCTTGCCTGGACGTCACGCAGTTCGGTCGCCACCTCGCTGCGCAAATCCTGGTCGATCTGAATGATCTGCAAACGGATCTCCGACGTACGACCCTTCGATTGCGCTATGGCCGCAGTCAGTTGCCCGTGCTCACCTTTAAGCCGCACGGCATCGCGTTCAAGCGCAGTTATGCGATCAATTGAAACCAGCTTGCGTTGCCAAAGTCCGCGCATGCCTTCGAGCTCAAACCCGATCAACTTGATTTCCTGGCTCTTGGCATCTCTTTGCTCGGTCAGGCCGGAAACTTCTTCGGCAAGCTGTGCAATGCGCTCTTCCAACTGAGCCTTCTGACCGGCGCGTGCCTGTCGGCGAAATTTGAACAGTGATTGCTCGCCGGCCATCGCCTGACCAACCTCAGGGGCATCCTGCCGTGACACAAGCGAAGCTGGAAAGGTGATGCTTCCTTTGCCGTCGCGTTCGGCCTCAAGGCGAGCCAGTCGCGCTTCGAATTCGTCCAAGCTCTTGGTAACGATTGCCAAATTGGCCCGAGTGATCGTCTCATCGAGGCGGATCAAAACCTTGCCCGATTGCACGGCATCGCCTTCCCGGACGAAGATTTGACCGACCACGCCACCAGTTGGATGCTGGACTTTCTTGACGCTGGAATCGACGACCAATTTTCCCGAAGCGATAACGGCTCCGGAGAGCGTGGTGACCGCAGCCAAACTCCCCGCCCCGCCGACCAGCAGGATGCAGGTTGCGACACCGCCAAGCAGATAGCGTCGAATAGTGCGATCCGCCGCGAATATCGTGCGTTGCGCCATCAGGATGCCGTCTCTTCAAGCCCGGAAACGACCTTCAAGGGAACGCCTGCTGGGCGAGTTATCTTGTTCAAGATCTCATTCTTCGGGCCAAAGGCCACGATGCGGGCGTTCGCCATCACAAGAACCTGATCCAGGCTTGCCAGCGCGCTCGGCCGGTGTGCGACCACGATGGCAACGCCGCCTCGAGCGCGGACACTTTGAATTGCTTCCGTCAACGCGGCCTCGCCTTCCGCATCGAGGTTGGAGTTAGGCTCGTCGAGAATAACAAGAAACGGGTCACCGTAGAGAGCCCGTGCAAGCGCAATCCGCTGTCTCTGGCCAGCCGAAAGTGCCGACCCGGCTTCGCCGATCCGCGTCTCGTAGCCTTCCGGCAGGTGGATGACGAGATCATGGACACCAGCCGCGCGCGCAGCCGCCAGTATCTTGTCCGAGGGCGCTTGCGGTTCGAAGCGCGCGATATTCTCGGCAATGGTGCCGTCGAACAATTGCACATCCTGCGGCAGATAGCCGACATGGTTGCCCAGCTCTTCCGGCGACCACTGGTCGAGCGTTGCGCCATCCAACCTGACGGTTCCACGAACTGGGAGCCATATACCGGCAATAGCGCGCACGAGCGATGACTTGCCAGAAGCGCTCGGCCCGACAATGCCGAGGCCGACGCCCCTTTCCAATGCAAAGGTGGCGTCTTGCACGACCATACGGCGCTCTCCCGGCGGTGTGACACTGATATTTTCGACCGAAAGAGCAGATCTCGGTGCAGGCAGGGAGACACTTATCGCAGTTTCGGGAAGCAGGACCAAAAGCTGGGTCAACCGGGTCCATGCCTGGCGGGCGGTGACGAAACCCCTCCAGTGCGCGATAGCCAGTTCGATTGGTGCAAGCGCCCGGCTCATCATGATCGAACTGGCGATCATGATGCCGCCCGTCGCTTCCTGATGGATGACCAGATAAGCGCCTATGGCCAGGATACCCGATTGCAGCATCATGCGCAGGATCTTCGAGATCGTTCCGAGTGTCCCGGCAAGGTCACTCGCCGTTGCATTGGTGTCGAGATAGTCAGCATTGATCCCTGACCAGCGCTCGGCGATGCGTGATCCAAAGCCCATGGCCTGCAGAACCTCGACATTGCGACGTGTCGCTTCGGCAAGCGTATTGCGCGCTGCCGCTTGACTGTTTGCCTTTCTGGCGGGCTCTCTCGTGCGAATTTCGGCAAGCAATGTCAGGCTGAAGAGAATCACCACGCCGGCCAGCGCCGTCATGCCGATCCAGAAATGGAACAGGAAGCAAATTGCGAGGTAGAGCGGCATCCAGGGCAGGTCGAAAAGCGCGGTCGGACCGGCGCTCGACATAAACGATCGCACTTGGTCAAGATCGCGCAACGATTGGAGGCCGTCGCCTGCGAGCTTGGTGCGCAACGGCAAACGCATGAGAGCGGCATAGACCTGTCCGCTCAAGCGCGCATCCAGCGCCATTCCGATGCGCACCAGCAAACGCGACCGGATGAGTTCGAGAACGCCCTGAAAGACGAAAAGTGTGCCGGCAAACACGGCAAGCCCGACGAGCGTCGGCACGCTGCGGCCGGGTATGACGCGATCATAGACCTGCAGCATGAAAAACGAGCCGGTCAGCGCCAAGACATTGACGACGCCGCTCATCAAGGCAATTCCCGCCAACGCCCGCCGGAAGGAAGCCAGAACCGCTGCGAGGGTCGTTCGCGGCGGCTCGGATGGATGGGGATGCGACATCGCCTTCACATCAGTCCCAGTTCGGTCTCAGGCGGCAATGACCGCGCCCGAAATCAGGCCTGATGACGAACGTGTCCGTGCCGAGCCCACCGTGAGGTGTTACGCCTAGATAATCCAATCGTTCAACGCATAGGCATGGATGTAGTCGATCTGCATTTCTGCAGGCGTCGCAAGCCCGTCGGCAGGCGTTCCCGCGATGCCGCCAACCGCCAGATCGACCAGCATATACATCGGCTCGTGCATGTCGGCAGGCGTTGCGGCACGAGCAACTTCGACATCGTCGAAATACCAGACGAGTTCGTCTTCTGTCCACAGCACCCCGTATGTGTGGAACCCTTCGGTATCCGAGGCATAAGCCGTCGAGGTCACTGTCGTCTGAGTCCCCGTCTCGTTCGAGTGGCTTGTCAGAATGAGCTTGTTTGGATCCTGACCGACCATCTCCACGACGTCCAGTTCCGGTGGCCAGGAGCCGTCCGCCGGGAGAAGCCAGAAGGCCGGCCATACACCCTGTTTTTCGGGCATGTCGGCTCGAATTTCGAAATAGCCGTAGGTCTGCGCGAAGGATTCGTAGGTCGTCAGCAAACCTGACGTGTATTGGTAGTTGTTTATCTCGGGCCGGATCGCCGCAGGGGCCTTGGCGGCGGTAATCGTAAGAATACCGTCGTCAACGCTGAACGGGTTGACGGAACGCGTCGGGGCGTAGTTGGTATCGATATACCATTGAAGCTCTTTGTTGCTCGTGAGCGAGCTGCCGTTTGCGGCTCCCCACCAGAAATTCGAGTCCCAGGTGCCGCTCGAGCCATTCCACAGGTCCAGCGTGTCGAACTCGTCCGAAAAGGTGAGTTCCAGAGCCGACCTGTCCACGGCCATCTTGAACTGACTTGCGGTAAACTCGCCGATGGTCTTGTTGGCGAAGACGAGAAACTCGTTGTCGGACAGATTGAGTCGGACGTTCGCTCCCGACTGGACCATGTTGGCGCGCACCTCCTCGAAGGAGGTGAAGCCGTAGCTCCCGACACGGACGGTATCCTGAGCGCCAAAGTCCAGGATCAGATCACTGCCGTTGCCGGGGGTCACGATGAAAATGTCCGCCCCGGATCCGCCCTTGAGCACGTCATCGCCCTGTAAGCCGTCGAGCGTCTGTTGGCCGGAGCCGCCGGTAATGATGTTGTTCAGCTCGTTTCCGAAAGCATAGCGTTTGTCGCCCGTGACCGTCAGGTTCTCGAAATTCGCTGGGAGCTTATAGCTCATCCAGGTCGAGATGGTGTCGACACCCTCGCCGGGCCGCTCGACCGCTTTGTTTTTCGAGGAATACAGATAATAGATGTCATCGCCCTTGCCGCCATACATCGTGACGGTGACACTGCCGTCCCCATATATCGAGTCGTTGGACGTGCTGCCATAAAGTGTTGGGCCGGAATTCGTCGCTGAATACCACTTTACGGAGGACCCGCTATAGGGAAGTGGAACGCCCTTGGCGTTCAGTACCGTGGCCATCCCGGTCTTTTCTCCTTTTGTCTCGCCCCGATGTCAGCCCTAACACCTATCGCGGGCAAAAGGAGCCAATACCTTTTGGCTTTCGACTTAGGAGAGTTACCAAACGCTTAACACGTCGTGGGACCTGTGTGGGAAATCCGGATCCCAGTCCCAAGCACCAGGTTGCAATTCTCGGTCTCGACATCCGGGGGAACCGACCTTGCCGCGCAATACCTGAGCAGCGCGGCAAGGTCAGCAGTGACCTATTTAGCTGAACCCAACAGGACGTCGAGATCGACCGCGTCTGCCATCGCCTTGTATCCCGCGTCGTTGGGATGAAGATTATCGCCGCAGTCGTAGTCGTCGCGCAGATACCCCGGTTTGGCCGGGTCTTCCATCACCTTGTCGAAGTCGATCACGCCATCGAAGCCGCCACCGGTGCGTATCCATTCGTTCACAGCGACGCGTATCTTTTCCTTCTCGGGTGTGTAGTAACCCTCGGTGGGAAGTCCTTTGAAGGTGTCGGCGAAGGGGGTCAACGTTGCGCCTACAATGCGTATGCCGTGGGCATGCGCGCGGTCGGTGAGCTGTTTGTATCCGGTGATGATGTCTTCGGCGGTCGGTTCCTTGTCGTCCGGCGTGATTGCATTTTCGCCGGGCCAGCCGATATCGTTGATGCCCATCATTACGACGACGGTCGAGACTTTTGGATGGCTCAGGATATCAGAATCGAAACGCGCCAGCGCATTGACACCCATACCGTCGGTCAACACGCGATTGCCCGAAAAAGCTTCGTTAATCACCGCGACCTTGTGGGCGGTTTCCTGCAATCGCTTGGCGATATGGTCTGGCCAGCGGTTATTGGCGTCGGGGGTCGAACAATTCCCATCCGTGATGGAATCCCCGAAAAACACGATCGCCTGGGATTCCGGCGCGGCGTCAACCCATATATCGCTCAGAAAAAGGCGTGATTTGAGTGTGCTGTCAGCCTTGAACGCCGCGTCGTTTGTGAAATTCCCCGGGCCGGAAATGTAGGCGGTTTGCACACCATCCCAATGCACCGACGAGAGCGCCGTCTTCTTCGGCAGGAAGATGCTGACCGAGATTTCGGAAAGCGCTTCTGCCTGGAGGTCGACGGGGTCGCTGAGGATCGGGGCTCCCGGCGGAACGACCACAGAACTCTTGCCGCCCCAGGTCAGGGGCTTCAAGGTCGCCTGATCGACGTCGCCGTTCTTGCCTGCTATTCCGACGCTGCCGGCCCCGATAGTCAGCGGCCTAGCGCCGAAAGCATTCGATAGGACGACCCGGACGGAATTGCCGCCAACGCTGATGCGGGCAACTTGGCGGACGGTCTGATTCTCCAATACCTCCGGCACTCCAAAAGGCGCAGGAAGATCATCCAACCAGCGCGGAGCAGGTGTGGCAGCCCAAGTGGTGATCCAGGCTCCCGTTTCGGCGCTTTGTGCCCCGAAACCAACCGTCGCGGAACCGGCCGCCACAGCTGCACATATCAGGATAGTCTGACGCAGACGCCGTTTCCTCCCTGCTGCGGGAGAAAGCACCGATGAAACCTTACCTGCAAAATTGAAACACCTATTGAGCCGCATTTTCATCTCCTCCTCGAGACATGCTGGTAATGCCGCCGCCGGCCTAATTATGACGGGCTTCAGAGGAAATGAAATTGAACTTCCGTTGCGATCTTGGACCAGCGCCAGGAGCAAGATGTCCGACTGTGGCAGAGGGATGCCGCCCGCCTGTTTCCGGCGAGCGGCGGACTGAGCAGGCCGTTCGATCGTGACCGCGGCACTATATCAAAGTCATCGCTGCGGTTCGAGTGAAGCCCCCAGAACCAGACTTGGCGTGCGGAAGGCGTCAGCTTTGCCCCAAAAGTGCACGCGCTAACTCTTGCCATTCCTCATCAAGCGTCAAGGTCGACGGCGCGGCGCCGCAGCGACGATACCAATATTCCGCATTCGATTGATCGCCTTCCTTGCGATGGAGGTAGGCATGCACGCGCATACCCGCGGTATCGTCGCGCGCCTGCGCGCACTCGTGCGCCTTATCCCAATCGCCCTTTGCATCCCACCACAGCGCCTGCAGGGTGGGGCTCAAGCCGGCGGGCGGCTGTGATTGCGCAATCGAATCTCTGAAGCCTTGCAGATCCATCTTGCTACCGACGTGATGTATATGGGCGGCGCCGATAGTGTAGCCCCGGATTCTCCAACAGTGAAGTCGCACCGTGCACAGCAGAGAGGCGGTCCTTTTTGTGCGTGCCACGATCAACCGATCGTTATCTCCGTGCCGACATGGTGATGAGGCCTGTCACAAGCCGCTCGTATTGATGGCCATAATTCCTGCCGAAACTACAGAGAGGACTTTCATGCGCATTGGAGCCAGCGCCGCCATCTTCATCACCATAACGACATCGGCTCTCGCCCAGGACCCCGGCGCGACCGCCTCCGGTGCCGTCTATGGCCCTCGACTGGAGGGCTTCAGCTATGCCCATCCGGTCAAGATCCACAGCTTCACGTCGCAGCGCCAGCCCATCGAAATGGCTTATCTCGATGTTCCGGCGCGCGGGAAGGCGAACGGCAAGACCGTCGTGCTATTGCACGGTAAGAATTTCTGCGCTGGCACCTGGGAGGCGACCATCGACGTGCTGACGACAGCGGGGTACCGCGTCATTGCGCCGGATCAGGTCGGCTTCTGCAAGTCCACCAAGCCGCAGAAATATCAATTCTCGTTTCAGCAACTGACCAATAACACCGCTGAGCTCATCGAATCCCTCGATGTATCCGACGTCATCCTTGTCGGCCATTCCATGGGCGGCATGCTGGCAGCACGCTACGCTCTGCAGTTTCCTCAAACCGTGGAGCGCCTGGTGCTGGTGAATCCGATCGGTCTCGAGGACTGGCAGGCGAAAGGTGTTCCCTATGCCACCCTCGACACGGCATACGCCAGCGAACTGAAAACCAGCTTCGCCAGCATCAAGGCCTACCAGCAGCGCGTCTATTACAATGGCGACTGGAAGCCGGAATACGACCGTTGGGTGAGCATGCTGGCTGGCATGTACGCTGGCGAGGGCAAGGAGATAGTGGCGTGGAATCAGGCCCAAACCTCGGACATGATCTTCACCCAACCTGTCATCCATGAGTTTGGCAATATCTCCGTACCGACAACGCTGATCATCGGAGGCAAGGATCGCACCGCCCCGGGCAGCAATCGCGCCAGCGCGGAGGTCGCGAAGACGCTCGGCCAATATCCAAAACTCGGACGCGCTGCAGCCGCGGCCATTCCAAACGCGACGCTCGTCGAGTTCCCAGAGCTTGGACATTCACCACAGATAGAGGCACCCGGCGAGTTCCACTCAGCACTCGTGGAAGCGATAAAGTAGCGGCATCCCCGGGGCTTTGGCTCGACGTTGTGGGAACGCCCGTCGTGGCATTCCGCTGCCCGAAGCCATGCAGCAGTCGCAGCATCGCTCGGTGAAACCGGCGTCCACTACTACAACGACGACGTCCCGATCGAGATCGCCGGCTGCCCACGCATGCGGCAATTCAGCCGTTCGTCGTTCGATCACCGCGAGCTAGGACATACCGTTATGGTGACATGGCACCGGATCTCCAGGGCTGCCGCCGGTATATACCAGACGCAACGCTAAAATTGCCTCCGGTCGCGGTGGCCACCCGCAACTGGAAACCATGACGGGCATTGCTGTGACGAACAGGATATAAGCCTATTTGGCAGCAAGCTGGTTGAGGAAAGCCCCACCGTCATGAAGCCAATGAACGAACAACATCTCGCAGTTTTACGCCGACACATGGTTGAGATGATTGCGATCCATACCGACCTTGCAAGCGACGAACTCGGCAAGGCGGCGCTCGATGAACGGGTGATGGCAGCGATGCAGCGTGTGCCGCGCCATCTCTTCGTGCCAAGCTCAGTCGCTGCTTATGCTTATCAGGACATGCCACTGCCGATCGGCTTCGACAAAACCGTCTCGCAGCCGTTCATCGTCGCTCTCATGACCGATCTCCTTGCTCTTCAACCGCACGAGGCGGTGCTCGAGATCGGCACTGGCCTGGGCTACCAAACCGCAATCCTCGCGGAACTCGCCGGGCACGTTTGGAGCGTCGAAATCATTGAGGAGTTCGCGAGCCATGCCGAGGCTCTCCTGCAGGGCCTCGGTCTATCCAATATCAGCATTCGTGTCGGAGACGGGTCTCGCGGCTGGCCCGAGCACGCCCCGTTCGACAAGATCCTAGTCACCGTGGCGGCTGGGCGGGTGCCGTCGGCTTTGCTTGAGCAGCTCAAGCCGGGGGGCCGCTTGGTTATGCCTATGGGACCCGAACAAGGGCAGTTGCTGACGGTCATCGACAAGGGTTCGGTAGGGCAACTGAAGACCCGCAAACTCATCCCAGTTCGGTTCAGCCGGCTCGAAACGGTCTAACGAGGGTGCGGATATCGGGCCACAGGGGTCAGCAATTTCGCTATGCCAGAGGACGCAGGTCGCGCGTGGATCGTTTTTAACCCGACTGCGCCCGTGCCAGCGCCTCACGTTTTCCAACGGCCAAACCGTTGTCATGACCACCTTTTCTGGGTCAGGGCGCGGGAGCAGGTCGACCGGACGGGTCCCCCCAGGTGAGGCGGCCGTTATCGATGCTTGCGTTATGGATTTCACCGTCTCACGGCTGCTTCGCGTCCGCTCGTTTGAGCATCGCAAATGCGCGATTGGTCCGTTGCAGCGCTGTGGCGTTTGCCAGCAGCGCGTAAAACGCGAACCCGCCCGTGAGAATCCAGGGCGAAGTGGCGCCCATGGCGATCGCGATTCCGTCGGCGACCAATAGCACGCAAATGAACACCAGACGTTCCATCCGTTCGAAGAAATCCGGCCACGCCTGATTTTCTATGGGAATTTCGATCGCCGTCCGCGCCTTGGCGTAGCTGGTGAGGATTCCGCCGGCGAACGCGATCATTGCGATCGCCCACAGATCGGCGACCCAGCCTATTGCCGCAAACACGGCAAGTTCCTGATATCGGTCGGCCATCGCGTCGAAATAGCCACCGGCCTTGGTGCTCATATGTCTCCGACGGGCAACCGCGCCGTCCAGCGCGTCGAAGGTAAACGCCAACGCGAGGCAAAGGCCAAAGGCAAGGGTTGACTGGTGGTACACATAGGCGGCGCACGACAAGGCGACGAGCACCAGCCCGCCTGATGTAACCTGGTTCGGGGTCATGCCGATCCCGATCAGCGGGGAAGCGGCGTGCTCCCATAGCGGGTCGATGCGACGTTTCATGAGACCGGCGATCATGATGACTTGGCTCCTCTGATGATGTCGTTCCGCGAAGCTTAACCGGCAAATTGTGGGTTCGTTCCAGCCCGTCGGCGCCGATCGAGGTGGTCAGCGCGGTCGAAACCGGATCAGGCTCTTCCCCGGCTCAAGTCTTTGGCGAATGCGCCCATGGATTAAGGCAGTCAGAGAACTGTCAAGCCGACGGCGAAAGCTCCGGTCGCTGCGATAACCTCCGATGTTGTTTCGAAGTTTCTGCAATGCCCCTTGTGTCCGCCGTCGCAAATCGACCGGCGGTCTAGCGGCAGTAACCCGAAAGATGTGATTATAATGCCTATTTACAATTCACGGGGAAGCGCCCGAAACTGGATGCGTAAATTTCTGCCTAAGTTCGCTTACCTGCTTGCGACCTCGGCCGGCGCAGGATTATCTCCGTTATGGCCGGGCACGGGCGGCGCGGCAGTTGGAGTGGTTCTTGCCGCGGTGCTAATACCTGCATCGCCTTGGCTGGTCGTGGTTGCCTACATGGCCGTATTCGCCGTGGGAGTATGGGCGTCGTCGCATGTCGTCTCCCATACCGGAACGGAGGATCCGCAGATCGTCGTCATTGACGAGACCTTCGGTACCGCCGCAACACTTTCCATGCTGCCGCTCGACCCGGTCTGGTGGGCAGCAGGTTTCCTTGCTTTCCGGTTTTTCGATGTCGTCAAACCCTGGCCCATCCGCGTCATGCATGACAAGGTAAGGGGTGGTCTCGGCATCATGCTGGACGACGCGGCTGCGGCTGTGTTCGCCGGGGCGTCCCTGCTCTTGCTGAACGATTTGATTCAACGTTTGTCATAAGGGCGACATTTCAGTCTTCACCTGCCACAGTCGAGCTCAAGGCGGCGAATGGGATAAAGCGAGACGATCGGCAGGCGATCCCTCAGCCCTCGCACAGCCGCCGCCAGTCCGCTGCCCACGCGGCTCAGGCATCTCTCCGCTAAAAATCTGCCAAAGCCGTGCTAGACCGCAGCATCGCGCGGCCGCGCCAGATCGTTCGTTCCCTCCGGATCCGGCGCTTGGCCATAGCTCATCTTCTTCATCTGCTCGATCACCCGCGCCATCTCCTCGTCGGAAAGGACAGGCGGCTCGCCAAGGGTAAGCGCCTGGACATACATGCGCGACAGGGTTTCGACCTCGTTCGCCAGCCACAACGCAGCTTCCATGGTCTTGCCGAGCGAAATCTGACCGTGCTGGCCGAGCAGGCAGGCGCGGCGATCCTTGAGTGCAACCAAGGCATTGTCGGACAAGGCCTGCGTGCCAAAGGTTGCGTAGCCCGCGCAGCGAATGGTCGTACCGCCCGCCACTCCTGTCATATAGTGGAAGCTCGGGATCGTCTTATGATGGCAGGCCAGCGTCGTAGCATAGAGCGAGTGGCAATGCAGCACGACGTTGATCTCCTGCCGCTCCCTCAAGATGTCACGGTGGAAGCGCCACTCCGAGGAGGGTCGTCGGCCGACATAGGTGCCATCAAAGCCCATCTCGACGATGTCTTCGGGCGTCATCGTTTCGTAGGGTAGCGATGAGGGCGTGATCAGGAAACCGTCGCTGGAGCGCACCGACAGGTTGCCGGCATTGCCCTGGTTGATACCGCTGGAGTTCATCCGGCGGCAAACATCCACCATCTCGCGGCGCAGAGCGCTGTCATCAGTCATCGGTCAGTCCTTCTGTCTTGTCTCGGAAGAATGTGTCTGTTTGCCAGTTCGCGCCACCGCTGCGCATAGGCCGCGAGCGCCGCACGATCGCCGGCAAAGGCGGCCGGCAGGCTGAGCGCGATCGGAGCCGGCGTGTCACGAGCTTCATGTTCGCCAAGTAATGCCGCACCCGAAGCGGTGCCGTAGGAGTCGAGGTTGTAAACCGTTTCGGCGTTTGGCCGCAGCGCGGCAACCAGCATGGCGTAGAGCGGGTCCCGCAGGAAGGTGCCATCCAATGCAACCAACCCGTTTTCCTTCAGCGCATCGATACATTCCGCTGTCAGCAGCGCGGCATAGAGCACCGCGAGCGCCTTGCGCTCCTCAGGGGTTTCTGCAGGCGGCCCTTCAAACCGGCCGCGCCCAGCGCTGCCGGGAAACAGTCCGTCATCGTCGCCGAACGACGGCAATGCGAAGGTGCCGCGCCCAATCAACGAACTGACCAGCGCGGCGTCGGCCGCATTTCCTTCTTGGCCCTGCCCTGCCACATGACTGAACTCTCGTCCGCCCATGGTCAAAACACCGCCAACCGGGCGTCCTGTCACGTCGCTGTTTAGCACCATTCCGCGATTTTCATCCAGTTGGTCGAGAGGTGTCGCGGCGCACATTCCGACAATCCAGGTTCCGGTGGAGATCACGCATACATCGCGCATGCCTGCCGCCTGATAGCGGTAGAGGTTCAGGCTGCTGTCGTGGCCGCCGGTCAGAACAGACAGCTTTTCCGATATGCCGTGCCGGCGCGCTAGATCCTGCCGGATTGGCCCCAACGTCTCCCATGCCGGATGGAATGGTGGCATGAGGCGCTTCCAGCCCTGCCCCGCCACAATGGGCGACCACTCCTTGCGCACGTTGTTCCATAGATGTGATTGCGCCGAAAGAACCGTCGTTTCGGCCGATGGCACGCCTGACAGCCGCCAGGCCCAATATTGGGGCAAGCCCAGATACCAACGAGCTTGAGCGACGCGCTCCGGATCAACCTGCTGCATCCAATACAGCTGGCGCGCCTGGTGGGCGGCCTTCAGCATCATCGAGCTGCCGCGATCGAAGAAATCGCCCGAAAGCGGCGCGTAGCCATCGCGAATTGCAGGCGGCAGGTCCTGCTCGTAGTCAATCATCGGCAGGGCGGAAGTGTCGTCGGGATCTGCGTTCACCAGAACCCCCGCGGAGCCATGTCCGGTGCCGACCATTTTTTCCAACGGATGACGACGGCACAAACTGGCGAGCGAGCCGAACAGCCAGTCGCTAATGCCATTGAGATCGTGGTGCCGCCAAGGTGGACCGGGCCGCACTTCGTTGCGGACGCAGAGGCTCTCCGCGAGCATGCCGTCGAATGTCATCGCGGAGAGCTTTATATTGGTCTTGCCGACATCGAGGACGGCGATCCTTGCGCCGTCCACCTTCTGCGCGTCACCCATCGTTTCAGATCAGACCGTATTGGCGAGCCTTGTTGCGCAGGAACGGCAAGCCATTGCCCATCACTTCGGCCTCGTCCTTCGCGACTGGCCGCCAGACTGAGAGACCGTAGGAGACTTCCGGCGGCATGTTGATGAAGCTTTCCATGGCAAGTCCGCCCTTGAAGCCGATCGCCGCCAGCGTCGCGTAGATCTCGTCCCAGGGGCAGTTGCCGGTGCCTGGTGTGCCGCGATCGCTCTCAGACAAGTGGATGTACTTCAGATAGTCGCGTGCGGCCAGAATGCCATTGGCGGCCCCCTTCTCCTCGATGTTCATGTGGTAGGTGTCGAGATGAACAAAGATGTTGTCGGCCCCGACCTTCTCGACCATCCAGACGGCCTGCGCGCCGGTGTTGATCAAATGGTTCTCGTAGCGGTTCACCGCCTCGATTCCGAGCTCTATGCCGCGCTTTTTGGCGTGCTTGGCGGCGACGGTCAGCACATGCGCAATATTGTCGTATTCCTTCTCGGTCGGTGGCAGGCCGGTGCGTTCGCCGATACCGCCGAAAATCACGCCGGAAAGCGCCAGCGCGCCCATCTCGGCGGTCTTGTCGATCGCCACTTCGAGATGTTCGATGGCAGCATCCGGCCGCACCGAGGCCCAGGCGCGCTCCGGCAGGCCAAGCGAGCAAACGGCAGGAAGATTGTGCTGTTCGAGCAAGGCGCGCGTATGCGCGGCATCGACCGCCGGCGCGTTCAGAAGCGCGATCTCGATAAAGTCCATCCCGTATTTGACGGAAGCCGCGATCGCCTTCTCCGCGCCGGCCCGGTCCCAATTCATCGTCCACATCGAGGTGTGGACCCCAAAACCATGCATCTAACTCACCCTCTGTTTGTGTTTAGGAATTTGAGACGCCCGGCAAGCCAGCGCAGGATCATAACCGTGATCATCAAAATGCCCCAGACCGCCGTCGCAAGATGCTGGTTTGCGCCCATCAGATTGAGCCCCGAGGACAGAAGCTGGAGCACGACCAGCGCAACGAAGACCGGGATCACCCGACCGAAGCCGCCGAACGGATTGACCCCGCCAAGAAAGCAGGCAAGCACGGTGATCAGCAAGTAAGACTCGCCGTGGCCGACACGCACCGAATTGAAGCGCGCCAGCATGATGATACCGGCGACCGCGCACATCGCGCCGGACAGTGTGTAGACGAGAACCTGTACCTTGCGCGTATTGATACCGGAATAGCGCGTGGCTTCGATGTTGGAGCCGATCATGTAGGTGTTGAAGCCTAGCTTCATGCGTGTCAGCAGGATGTGCCAGATCAGCACGCTAGCGATGAAGATGAGCAACGGCACCGGAATGCCAAAAATCGAACTATAGCCGATCCGCGCCAGGAACCCGGGAATGCCGGACACGTCGCCGCCCCGCGTCAGGAATTCGCCGAGACCGCGCAGGAAGATCATCATCGACAGCGAGACCAGGATCGGGTGAGCCTTGGTGTAGGCGATGACGAGCCCCATGATCAGCCCACTCAGTGCTCCGACCGCGACGGCAAGGACCGAGCCAAGGACAAAGGCGCCGATGCCCGCGTCGACGCCTCCCTGGCTTTGCAGTACCCAAGCCAGCGTCAGGCCGGCCATGTTGGCCGTGAAGGTGATGGCCAGGTTCAGGCCGCCGGTCAGGATCGGCAGCAGCATAGCGAGTGTGAGGAGGCCGAGCTCCGGCAGCTGGAAGGCGACGGATCCAAAGGTGGCGCGGGAAAGGAAGTTCGGCGCGGCAATGCCGAACACGACCATGACCACCGCGAACGCGGCAAGCGGACCTGCCAGTTCGGGCCCAAGCGCATTGCGGGCGCGGTCAATCAAAACCGTCATGAAGGCACCCGTCGGCTTTTCAGGAACGGCAGCAGGCGTTCGATGCTGGTGTTCGACAGGGTGATGGCGGCAAGAATGATGGCGCCGACGATCATCTTGAACGCGAAAGGCGACACACCCATCAAATTGAGTCCGTTCTGGGTGATCGAGACCAACAGAACGCCCAGAATGCAGCCAAGCACGCTGCCTTTGCCGCCGCCGAGCCGCGCACCGCCAAGGACTGCCGCTGCCAAGACGTCGAGTTCGCGCCCATAAAGGGCGTTCGGCACGACTTCCTGCGCGTAATGCCCTTGGACGAGACCGGCGATGCCCGCCATCATGCCAAGCCAGCCGAAGGCGATAAATTGCATGGCACCGATATTGATGCCGAAGCGGCGCGCGCCCTCCGGATTGTCGCCAAATGCGTAGAGCTGGCGACCAGTGGTGGTGCGCGTGATCAACGCCCAGGTAGCGAACACGCATATGGCCATAATGAGCACAGGTAGGGTGATCTCCGCCCAGGTCCCGTCAGCCATCTCTCGCTCGAACAGCACGACGCGGGTGGTGAGCCAGTCCGGCAGATTGTAGATCGACACGCCACCTGTGAAGAACATCAGCAAGCCGAAGAAAATGTTGAAGGTCGAAATCGTGGCGACGATCGAGATGATCCTGAACCCGTGGATCAAGAAGGCATTGATGCAGCCCAACGCGACGCCCAAAGCGCCAGCGATGATGAGGCCGACAATCCAATTCCCGCCGCCGACCCAACCGAGGACAGTCGCCGTCAGATATTGCACAACGGAGGCAGCAACCGCGAAGGAGATGTCAATGCCGCCGGCAATCAGCACAACGAGCAGGCCGACAGCGAAGATGATGTTAACCGAGCTGGTGTTGAGAAGGTCAAACGCGTTGCCGAGGGTGAAGAACCGGTCTGTCGCAAACGAGAGGAAGACGCAGATGACTGCGATCACGGCGAGCAGAGCCAGTTCCGTTGCGTGGGAGCGGACAAACCTACGCATAGACCGCCTCCTCGATCGCCTGGAGGGTCGTAGCGCACGGTGCATATTCGCCGACAATGCGCCCCTGAGCCATGTGCAGCACACGGTCCGCGTTGAAATAGACTTCAGGGACCTCATCCGAGATCAGGATAATAGCCAGGCCGCTGTCCGCCAGCTTGGAAACGATGTCGAAAATGCCGGCGCGCGCGCCGACATCGACGCCGACTGTCGGTGCGTCGAGGATAAGCAGTTTCGGATCGGTCGCCAGCCATTTTGCGATGGCGACACGTTGCTGATTTCCCCCAGACAGGGTCGAGATCGCGTCGTCCTGCTTTCCGATCTTGACGCCGAGATCCCTTATCCAGCGATTGACCAGAGATCGCTTGCGATCGCTCGAAATGAAACCGCGCGAAAGGATCTTGTCTAGCGACGCGACCACCATGTTATCGGCGATTGCCTGGGGCTGAATGAGACCGAGCGACAGCCGGTCTTCCGAAAGATAGGCGACGCCGGCGGCGATCGCGTCACGGTTGGAACCGAAGCGAACGGGGTTGCCATCCAGGACGACAGAGCCCGACTTCGGCTTGCGCATGCCAAACAGCGTCAGCGCGAGCTCGGTGCGCCCTGCCCCGAGAAGCCCGGTGATGCCGAGTGTCTCGCCGCGCCGAACCGTCAAGGATACATCCTGGAATTCACCGGGCCGCGACAGCCCCTTAACCTCAAGCATGACCGGGCTCGTGCCCAAATCCCGATGCAGGGCGGAATAGCCGAAGGTCTTGCCTGTCATCAGCTCGGTGATGCGCGATTGGGTCAGGCCTTTGGTTGGATAGACGCCAACGAGCGCGCCGTCGCGCAGCACGGTCACGCGGCTGGAGATTTCAAGAACCTCCGCCAAGCGATGGCTGACGAACACAACGGCGACGCCCGACGCCGACAGATTGCGCACGATATCCAGCAGATAGTCGGTTTCGGATTGAGTGAGCGACGCCGTCGGCTCGTCCATGAAGACGAGCTTCGCCTGGCCGACGAGGGCGCGTGCGATTGCTACGATCTGCCGCTGTGCGATGGGAAAATGGTGAAGTGCGAGATCGACATCGAGGGTAACACCAAGACGTTGCAAGGCATTGGTCGCGACACGGCGCATCTCGGCATAATTCACCAGCCGCGGCCAGCGGGCGATGACCGTCTGGAACGCGATGTTCTCGGCGACAGTCATCTCGGGAAACAGGGCGAGGTCCTGCCAGATGACCTGAATCCCGCCCGCCTGCGCCGTTACCGGCGACATGTGGGAGTAGCTCTGGCCGTCATAGTCGATCACGGCGCCCGCCTCGGGCCTGTACACGCCTGTAATGACCTTGATCAGCGTGCTCTTGCCGGAGCCGTTCTCGCCGGCCAGGCAATGCACCTCGCCCGGCAGCACCTCAAAGCTGACATTCTTCAGCGCCTTCACGCCGCCGAACGTCATGTTGACGTTGCGGAGCGACAGCAGCGGCCGTGATGCGGCGCCATCGAGTGCCTGATCAGCCATCGAGTTGAAACCCTGGATCCAATCGCATTTGCAATCCTGCAGCCGGGCGGCTCGAGGCCAGCCCGGCTGCCATAGCCTCGGGAGGCTTTACAGGCCCATCGCCGCGAGATCGTCGACAGTATCCTTGTTGATGGGGACCAGCTGATCAACGATGATGTTACGGTTTTCGAAGTCGGGCTTAACTGTCCCTAGCCCTTCGATCGTATCACCATCCTTGATCTCGTTGCCCTTCATGAGATGGTCGGCCAGCGTGACGAAAACCTCGCCCGCCTGCTTCGGATTCCACATGAAGCCGCCGGAGATCGCGTCGCTTTTGATGAGCTTCTGGCCCTGGCCTGGCGAGAAGGGGCCGAGCACGAATATTTCGCCCACCTTCCGGCGCTCTTCGATTGCGCGGCCAGCGCCTATCGGTCCTTGGCTGCCGAAGGCGAGAAAGCCCTTCAAGCCGGGATTGGCGGAGATCAAGTCAAGTGCAGTGCTGCGGCTCTTGTCCACATCCTCGGCGACGCCATAACGTTCGCCGACAAGTTTCATGTCGGGATTGTTCTTCTTCAGATACTCGATTGCCGCATCGGCCCAGGCATTGTGCAGCGGCACCGTCAGCGAGCCGACGAACACTGCATACTCACCCTTGCCGCCCATCTTCTCCGCCAGGAGCTTGGCATGAGCTTCGCCGAAGCCGGTGGCAGACGCGAGTTCGAAGTCCCAGTCGGCGCCCTTCTGGCCAGGCGATTCATGCGTGATGACGATGATGCCGGCGTCCTTGGCCTTCTGCAGCACTGGTTCAAGCACTTTTGCATCATTCGGCACGACGCCGATGACTTTGACGCCCTGAGCGATCAGATCCTCGATTGCGCGAACTTGCAGTGCCGGATCAGCGCTGGTCGGGCCGACCATGAATGCGTCGATCCCGAGCTTCTGGCCGCGTTCCTTGATACCCGCCTCCATTGCGTTGAACCACGGAATGCCGCCGATCTTGACGACGACGCCGACCTTGCCGGCCTGCTGTGCCATCGCAGCGAATGAACCGCCAAGCATAAGGGTCGCGGCAAGCGCCGCGATCATGAGCTTTTTCATCTGTACTCCTCCCATAACGTTCCTAGTGGAAACACACTCGAGCCGTCGAACGACGGCGGCCGTTAGAAACCTCCCCGAAAAGACGGGACACTCCCCCATCGATCATGCAGCGGTTTTCGCTTGCACAATCGATGGTGCAGAAACTATTGTGCATCGAGAAGCTCTCGTCAAGCGGGATGTTGCTCTAAAAAGACGCGCCGGAGGCGCCAGATGGATCAGCGGGTCAAGAAGAAGGCGACGATCTATGATCTGTCCGTGCTATCGGGTAGTTCGCCGTCGACCGTGAGTGCCGTGCTGAACGGCACTTGGCGCAAGCGCCGTATCAAGGAAAGTACGGCGGAAACAATTCTCGGCCTCGCCGAACGCCACCAGTACACCACCAATCTGCAGGCGCGGGGTTTGCGACGCTCGCGATCGGGCCTGGTCGGCCTTATGCTGCCCGTCCACGACAATCGCTACTTCTCCTCCATGGCGCAGACGTTTGAGGGGCATGTGCGTAGCCGCGGTCAATGCCCGGTGGTGGTCAGCGCCAGTCGCGACCCGGAAGAGGAACGGCGGACCGCGGAGACGCTGATCTCTTATTCAATCGACCAACTCTTCATCGTCGGCGCCACCGATCCGGACGGCGTGCATGAGGTCTGCGAACCGGCGGGGCTGAAGCATATCAACATCGACCTGCCGGGAGCGAAGGCGCACTCGGTGATCAGCGACAATTATGAGGGCGCGCGGATGCTGACGGAAGCAATCATCCGCCACTTCGGCAATGACGCTCCCCTACGGCCGGACGAGCTGTTTCTGTTTGGCGGCCGCAACGACCACGCCAGCCGCGAACGCATCGCCGCATTCCATGCGACCAAGAAGGCACTGCTGGGCGCCGACCCTGAAGACGGTGTGCAGTCCTCCGGGTATTCGCCTGATATAACTTTGCGCGCCTTCGAGACGTTTTACCAACGCCATGGCAAGCTGCCGCGCGCGCTATTCATCAATTCGTCGATTAATATGGAAGGTCTGCTGCGTTTCATGGCGGGCCGGCCAGCGGAAATGTTTAGCGAGCTCGTCGTCGGTTGCTACGACTATGACCCATTCGGCTCATTCCTGCCCTTCCCTGT
>NZ_RZTA01000034.1:0-57672 GCF_004023115.1 Mesorhizobium sp. M6A.T.Cr.TU.017.01.1.1 | reverse complement strand
TGCGTTCGCTGATCGGCGAGGCGATCCACCCGCGCGTGGTGGCGGAAATCATCAGCGACGAACTTTGCTCCCTTACCCGCCGCGCCGCCGTGCTTGCCGAACAACAGATGCTAATCGAAGGCCACGGCCCGCCGCCCTGCGCCTATGCCATGCTCGTGCTCGGCTCGGGTGGCCGTGGCGAAAGCCTGATGGCCCCGGACCAGGACAACGCAATCGTCTTCGCAGATGGCGAGCCGGATGGACCCGAAGACAGCTGGTTCAAAATTCTCGGCGCCAAGCTCGCCGACATGCTCGACATATCAGGCGTGCCGTATTGCAAAGGCGGGGTAATGGCTACGAACGCCGCGTTCCGCGGAAGTCTCGACACCTGGAAGGCGCGCGTCGAAGATTGGGTTCGCCGCCTACGGCCGGAGGACCTGCTCAACGTCGATATCGTCTACGATCTGCGGCCGGTTCACGGCGACACGACGCTGGCCGCACAGTTCATCGAATATGCGTATGACCGTGGCCACGCCGAACCGGTGTTCGCGAAGCTTCTCGGCGAGCAGATGACAACCGGCAATCCCTTCACTGTTTTTGGCGGCTTTCAGCTTGAAAATGGCCGGCTGAACATCAAAAAGCATGGGCTTTTTCCGATCGTCGCGACCGCACGCACGCTTGCAATTCGCCATGGCATCCGCGAGCGGAGCACACGTGCCCGGCTCGAGAAACTAATCGCGCTGGATATTGGCGGCGAGCGCGACATGAAGGCGATGCTGGCTGGTCATGCCATGCTGATCGGCTTGCTGCTCGCTCAGCAGACGCATGACATCTACGCCGGTATACCGGTATCCAACCGCATCGAGGTCAATGCCCTGACGCGCGAGCAGCAAATAGAGCTCAAGAGCCTCATCAAGCGCCTTCAGTCGGCACCCGACCTGGTGCGGGACCTGATGTTCGCATAGCCGGCGACGCTCGGACAGTGCAAGGCCGAAGGCGAAGCCCTGGATATCGGCAGGAACAAAGCTCAGATGCGCGCGGCACCAAGCAGTTCGTCGACGAGGGCGCTGCGGTCAGCCTGCTCTAGGAAATCCTCATTCGCACGCAGCAGATTCATTCTCAGGAAGTTGAAAATGTAGTCGTAGTCGTTGGTCAGGAGATTGGGGTGGATCGGGACCATCTCGAAAACCGTGCGCGCCAGCGGCTCGGGGATTTCGCGCACCGGCCGCGGTGGGCCGATCTGCGTGGCGGCGAGGCGCTGACGTGTGAGCTCGGCGGCGTCCTCCCAGAAAGTGGGGGGCGAGCCCTCCGGAACGGCATATTTG
The DNA here is from genome assembly GCF_004023115.1 of Mesorhizobium sp. M6A.T.Cr.TU.017.01.1.1. NCBI lineage: Bacteria > Pseudomonadati > Pseudomonadota > Alphaproteobacteria > Hyphomicrobiales > Phyllobacteriaceae > Mesorhizobium > Mesorhizobium sp. M6A.T.Cr.TU.017.01.1.1. The sequence goes on along the minus strand of NZ_RZTA01000034.1, from coordinate 56,368 downwards.
GAGAAGCTTGCCAGGGCCACTTTTTCCAGCGCCGCCGGCAGACCCCGCTGGCGCAAGCCGGCAGTTTCGCGCAGCGCGCCCTCCACCATTTCCGCCACGATGGCATAGCACGCAGGGTAGGCGCGCCAGCGTGAATGGTTGAGCGCCGCCTGGAACTCCTTCTCGCTGAACAGCTTCTGCCAGTAGACCCCTGCCCTGACGCGGCAGAACTCGACGATGCTTTTCTGCGCCAGGAAGGCGGCGCGCGAATCCATGAAGTCAGCCAGTTCGCCGACGCTGCCGATCGGTTGCGGCTTGCGCAGGAACTCGGGCAACAAATCGTTCAGCAGGCCCATGGCGCTCTCCCTTCGGTTTTGTTTCCAACCGATGTTAACCGTTTAGCCTCCGCCACGCCGCACCGCCAGCCCTCTTACCGATTCAAGTCCTCTCACCAATTCTCCAGTCCTCCCACCGATTCTAAAGTCGTATGAACAGCAGCGGCAAGAAGTGTTACTCCTATAAAGTTACGGTCGGCTGATTCTATACCTGGCCGCAACATATGCCGGAGGACTTCCGCGCTAGCGGAAGAGGCAAGCTTTAAACGGCGCCTTGCGCTCGAGACGGTTCGCAAGCTGCCAACCAAGGGAGGTTCAACGCTATGGCGACGCCAGACCGCGTAAGTTATTGGAACAAGACCAAGAGTCTCATGTTCGTCATGCTGGGACTGTGGGTGTTCTTCGGTTACGTCATCCACATGTTCGTGGAGCAACTCAACACCATCGTCATTTTTGGCTTTCCGCTCGGTTTCTACATGGCCGCTCAGGGCTCGCTCATCGCCTTCGTCGTCATGCTGTTCTGGTTCGCACGGCGCCAGAACGCGATCGACGAAGAGCATCATGTCAATGAAGAATGATCGGGGGGGCTTCAATGGCTAACACGACAGCGACTACGGCAGGCGGAGGCGATTTCACCTCCAACCTCGGCCGCATCTACGGCATCTACACCGGCGGCTTCATAGCCTTCATCATCCTGATGGCTATCTTGAGCGCCTTGGGTGTCGAAAACGTTGTAATCGGCTACCTGTTCATGGGCTTTACCATCGTCATCTACGCGGTGATCGGCGTCCTGAGCCGCACCATGCATGTTGGCGAATATTACGTCGCCGGGCGGCGCGTGCCGGCGCTCTACAACGGCATGGCGACCGGCGCCGATTGGATGTCGGCGGCTTCCTTCATCGGTATGGCCGGTTCGCTCTACCTGCTCGGCTATGACGGCCTCGGCTTCGTGCTCGGCTGGACCGGCGGCTACGTGCTCGTGGCCATCCTCGTTGCACCCTATCTGCGCAAGTTCGGCGCCTACACGGTTCCCGACTTCCTGTCGGCGCGCTATGGCGGCAATCTTGCCCGTCTGATCGGCGTGGTCGTTCTGTTCTCCTGCTCGTTCACCTATGTGGTCGCGCAGATTTTCGGCACCGGGCTGATCTCGGCCCGCTTCCTTGGCATCGACTTCAACGTCGCAGTCTATGTCGGCCTCGCCGGCATTCTGGTCTGCTCGATGCTCGGCGGCATGCGCGCCGTCACCTGGACGCAGGTCGCCCAGTACATCGTGCTGATCATCGCCTATCTCATCCCTGTCATCTGGATGTCGACGGTGAAGACCGGCGTGCCGATCCCGCAATTGATGCAGGGCCAGGCGCTGGCAAACATCACCGCGCTTGAGACGGCGCAGGGCATCACGGTGCACCACATCACGCCATTCGTGCATGGTGGCTATGATGCAAAGAACTACTTCCTGCTGATCCTCTGCCTGATGGTCGGAACCGCGTCACTTCCGCACGTCCTGATGCGCTATTTCACCACCCCGTCGGTGCGTGAGGCGCGCGTTTCGGTCGCCTGGTCGCTGCTGTTCATCTTCATCCTCTACTTCACGGCGCCCGCCTATGCGGCGTTCGCCAAGTGGACGATGCTCGACCTGGTGGCGTCCGGCCTGACGCCTGAAAACATCTCGGAGAAAGCCGGATGGATGATGCGCTGGGCCGCTGCCGACAATACGCTCGTGCAGATTTGCGGCAAAGCGGCGACAGACACCGCGGCGATCGTCGCGGCCTGCGCCGAAAAGGGCGTGACGGCACTTTCGTTTGCCGATATCAACCTCAACGCCGACATGATCGTGCTGGCCACGCCGGAAATGGCCGGCATGCCTTACGTCATCTCGGGCCTCGTCGCCGCCGGTGGTCTTGCCGCCGCGCTGTCGACGGCGGACGGCCTGCTGCTGGCCATCGCCAACGCGCTCAGCCACGACATCTACTACAAGATGATCGACCAGAACGCGCCGACGTCGCGGCGTCTGATCGTGTCGCGCATCTTGCTGGTTATGGTCGCGGTGCTGGCTGCTTACGTCGCATCGACCAAGCCGTCGGACATCCTGTCGATGGTGTCGTGGGCGTTCTCGCTTGCAGCCGGCGGGCTCTTCCCAGCCCTGGTGCTCGGCGTTTGGTGGAAGCGGGCCAATTCGGCTGGCGCTGTCGCCGGCATGATCGCTGGCTTCGGCATCACCATCTTCTATCTCGTCATGACGCAGTACGGCGCCGACTTCGACAAGGCGACGCCCAATATGGAACTGTGGTGGGGCGTGAAGAACATTTCGTCGGCGGCCTTTGGTCTGCCGGTGGGCTTCGCCGTGATGATCATCGTCAGCCTTCTCACCAAGGCGCCGTCCCGGGATATGCAGGATTTCATCGAGGAAATCCGTGTGCCTCGCGGCAAGCAGATGATGGAAGAAAAGATCGCCTGATCTCGCATAGCGATCGGCGCTCGAGGCGGGGTCCGGCGACGGACCCCGCTTTCATTTCGGGGGCGTCGCTGGCATAACGCGGCGCCGCCGCTCCTTGGAAAATCCACATGAACGATTTCTGGTCTTACTGGTATTTCCACCTACCGAATTTCATCCTTGCCGCGGTGATGTACACGCTGATGGGGCGTCTCCTGCTCGGCCTCTTCGTGCCCGAAAGCTGGGACAACTACATCTGGCGCTTCTTCAAGACCGTCACCGACCCATTCCTGCGGATCGTGCGGACCGTCACGCCGTCGATCCTGACCCAGCCGGTTGTGATCGTCTTCAGCGTGCTCTGGCTTATGGCCTTGCGCATCAGCTATCTCGTCTTGCTGATCAATTTCGGCATCGCGCCGATGACTTCACAGGGGGGTTGAGGCGATGGACAGAAACGCTCTTGTGCCTGTCATGGCGGTCGCAATCGTCAACGGTATCTTTTCGCCTTGGGTGCTGATGGTGTTCCTGTTCTATCCGGTTTGGTATCCGGCCTGGGCGCCCCCCCTAAGTCAGATCGTCTACATGGCAAGTGCGCTGATCCTGTCGACGATAACCATCATGCTCGCCGGCGTGCCGGCCGCGCTCTATGAGCGCTGGTCGGCGCAGCCCAGAAGCATCGTCGTTTCGTCTATCTGGCTTGCCTGCACGGTTTTGTTGACGCTGCCGGCGCTGCCGAATGTGGTGCGGGCGCTAAGCGGCGGCTGAGATTTCCCTTCGGCTCGGGTCGGATCAACCGGCTTTCAGCCAGCGGGCAGCGGCCGTGTCCTCTGGGCGCGTGTTGAACGTTGAAGGGGAAGCGGGGTTCCGGCCACGGCCATATTGCCGTGGTGTGCAGTTCATGACCCTCTTGAAGGCCGTGCTGAAGGCGCTTTCGGATTCGTAGCCGAGCGACAGGGCAATGACGGAAATTGGGTCGCTGGAATTTGCCAGCCTGTCCCCCGCCAACAGCATTCGCCAGTTCGTCAGGTACTCCATCGGCGACGTCCCAACCATCTCCTTGAATTTCAGGGCAAAGGTCGATCGCGACATGCCGGCACGCTCCGCCAGCTCCTGCAACGTCCAGCGATGCGCCGGATCGTCGTGCATGGCGTTGATCGCAGCAGCCATCTGTCTATCTGCCAGCGCGAAGAACCACCCAACGCCACCTCCCAGCCCTTCCGCCAGATGCAGGCGCAAGGCCTGAACCAGCATCATGTGGGCGAGGTGTTGCGCGACCAGGAAACCGCCCGGCTGCGGCTCGTGCAGTTCCTGCATCATCCGCTCCACCGACCAGCGCAGCGCCGCCTGATCCGTTTCTTTCCGGATATGCACGATGGGCGGCAGCATGCCCAGCAGCATGCCGGCATGATTGCCACTGACAGCGAAGCGGCTACCGACAAGAAAGAAATCACCGCCGCCATTATACGTCACGACGCCGCCAGCGCGCGCGGGGGGAAAAATCGTGCCGGCTCCGACAGGCGTCAAAGTCATGTCGCTTGCGAGGCGGAAAGGCCGCCCGCTCGGCAGCACGAAGCAGTCCCCCTTCTCCAGCCGCACCGCATCGGCAACGCCTTCCACTGACAGCCAGCACCCGCCGGAAACCACAGCGTAGCATTTGATAAGTTCGTGCTGGTCGGAGAACTGGATCGACCAGTTTCCACCCGCGTCGAAGCCGGCGGACACATAACTGCGCGGCTTTAGCAGCGACAGCACATCTGAGAGCGGATCCATGGGCGTCCCGGACGATTGCGAAGATAATACGGACTTTACAGCATAGATCGCATTTCCTCAACAGGGTATTTAATAACAACGTCTCCGGCAATGTGGCTAAATCCGAAGTAACGATCAAATCATTGAAATGTTTGTGATGTCACATCCGCGGATACCACAGAAAAATCCACGGATAATGCGGATAAAGTGCCATTATCACCGGAAGAAATCAGAAGATCGCGCCAGTTTAGGGAACAATAGACATGACAGCGTTCACGATCAATGGACGGGCCGTGGATCTCGCCGCCGCGCCAGATACGCCGCTTCTATGGGTGATACGGGAGCATCTGAAGCTCACCGGCACCAAGTTCGGCTGCGGCATCGCGCAATGTGGCGCCTGCACCGTTCACGTCGACGGCGAGCCGACGCGCTCCTGCATAACGCTGCTTCAGGAGGTGGCCGGAATGGAGGTGACGACAATCGAAGGCCTGTCGCCGGATGCCAGCCATCCGCTGCAGCAGGCCTGGATCACCGAGCAGGTGCCGCAATGCGGCTATTGCCAGTCCGGGCAGATCATGCAGGCGGCGGCGCTACTCAAGAGCAACCCCAACCCCACCCGCGATCAGATCGTCGAACACATGGACGGCAACATCTGCCGCTGCGGAACCTATGTGCGCATCATCAGCGCCATTCAGCGCGCCGCACGAGAGGCCTGAGCCATGACCGAGACATTGCAGCTGCACACCAGAGCGCTCTCGCGGCGCAGCTTCCTCATCACGGTCGGCGCCACCGGCATCGCAGTTGCGTTTGGAGGCCTGCTCCAGGATGCCTCGGGCGCCAGCATTGCGCCGGCGGTCGAGGGCAGTTACCGGCCGAACGCCTGGCTGACCATCGCCGCCGACGGCACCGTGACCATCATGTCACCCGCATCCGAGATGGGGCAGGGCATCATGACGACGCTGCCGCTGCTCATCGCCGAGGACATGGATGCCGATTGGCAAAAGGTTCGCGTCGTCCAGGCTCCGTCCGACGCGGAGAAATACGGCAACCCTGGCTTTTACGGCGTGCAGCTCACCGGCGGCAGCGAATCCACGCGGGGCTATTATAAAATGTTGCGCCTGGTCGGCGCCCAGACCCGCAAGATCATCCTGGCAAGTGCCGCCGACATGCTCAACGTTCCGGTGAGCGAACTCACCACGGAGCCCAACCGGGTCGTGCACGCGCGGTCGGGCCGCTCGCTGGAGTATGGCGAGGTCGCCGCGGCCGGCGCGCTTCCGGATCCGCTGCCGCAGGCGACCGACGCCGATCTGAAGCCGAGCGATCAGTGGCGCTATATCGGAAATCTGACGGTGCCGCGTGTCGACATACCCTCGAAGGTCGACGGCACCGCGATCTTCGGCATCGACGTGCAGCTTCCGGATATGCTGTACGGAGCGGTGCTGCGGGCGCCCGTTCAGGGCGAGCAGCCGGCAACCATCGACGATGCCGAAGCCAGGACCGTGCCGGGCATCACGCACATCGTGCCGCTGCCTTACGGCGTCGGCATCATCGGCGAAACGGTCGAGGCGACGAAGCGGGCCAAGGATCTGCTCAAAATCGTGTGGACCACGTCGTCGCGGATCCGCAGCTACACCAGCGATCGGCTGTTGGAAGAGTATCGCCGCGTTGGCCGCGACCTCGCCCAAACCGGCGTCAACGCTGCCGCGGAGGGCGACGCACAGGCCGCGATCTCGAAGGCCGCAACTCTCATCGAGGTCGACTACATGAGCGACCATGTTCACCATGCGACCATGGAGCCGATGAACGCCACGGCGCTCGTGACGGGCGATACAGTTGAAGTCTGGGCGCCGACGCAAGGCCCAACCGGCACTCAGGGCTTTGCCGCGGAGGTGGCCGGCACCACCCCTGACAAGGTCAAGGTGAACACCACCCTGCTCGGCGGCGGTTTTGGCCGCAAAGCCGAGGCCGACTTCATCATCGATGCAGTGTCGCTCGCCAAGGCGGTGCAGGGCCGCCCGGTCAAGGTCATCTGGGGCCGCGAAGACGACGTCCAGCATGGCAAGTACCGGCCGCTCGAAGCGCAACATGTGCAGGTCGGGCTCGACGGCGACGGCAACATCGTCGGCTGGCGGCACCGCATCGTGGCGGATTCCATTTTTGCCCGCACGATGCCTCAACTGTTCGAGAGCGAAGGCGGCCACGACAGTGTGGTGACCGAGGGCGCGCATTTCAACTATGCCGTCCCTGCGCATCAGATCGAGTATATCCGTAGGGATAACGGCCTTGATATCGGCTTCTGGTTCGGGGTCGGCGTTGGCTACACCAGGTTCGGCATCGAATGCGTCATCGACGAAATCGCCACCGCCAAGGGAGTCGATCCTGTGACGCTTCGGCTGGAGCTCCTGAGAGACCAGCCGCGGGCGCGCAAGGTCATCGAGACCGTCGCCCAGATGGCGGAATGGGACCGCCAACGCGACGGGCGGGCGCTGGGCGTCGCCTATTCCGATGCCTTTGGCTCCCACTGCGCTGAGATCGCCGAGGTCTCGCTTGACCGCGAGACCGGCGAGATCCGCGTGCACACCGTGTGGTGCGCTGTCGATCCGGGATTAGCGATACAGCCACGCAACATCGAAGCGCTGATGATTACCGGGATCACAGGCGGCGCCAGCCATGCGTTGTTCGAGCAGATCAACATCGTCGATGGCGAGGTGCAGGAAACGAACTTCGACACCTATCGGGTGATACGCATGTCCGAGGCACCCGATATCAACGTCACCGTTATTCCAACGCCCGAGGGACCGATCGGGGGCATCGGCCAGGTCGGGCTGCCGCCGATTGGTCCGGCGATCGCCAACGCGGTGGCGCGGCTCACCGGCGGCGTGCGGCTCCGGCACTATCCGTTCCTGCCGGAGCGCGTGCTGGCGGCGCTCAACGCCTGAATTGGGAGGTGCTCACCCTCGCCTCGTTGCGCTCATGGCGGTCGTCTGGATGATTCAAGCGACCGCCATCGACCGGGAACGCGAGGGCGATCTATCCCGTCGATCGCGAAATGCGGTCACGACACGAAGTGAGAGATCCATATGATCGTCGTCACCACACCTACAGGCAGCATCGGCCACCAAGTCCTCGAGATTCTCCTCGGCAGCGGCGAGCCTATCCGTGTGATCGCGCGCGACCCCTCCCGTCTGTCCTCGCACACACGCGAGCGCGTCGAGGTGGTGCAGGGGTCGCACGGCGACATCGGCATCGTCAACGAGGCGTTCGCTGGCGCCGACGCCGTGTTCTGGCTGGTGCCCCCAAACGTCCACGCCGAGAACGTCGAGGCAGCCTATGTGGATTTCAGCCGGCCGGCATGCGACGCGATCAAGAGCCAGGGCGTGAAACGGGTGGTCGCGGTGTCGGCCCTTGGCCGCGGGACGGCGGTGGCCGGGAAGGCCGGACATGTGTCGGCATCGCTGGCAATGGACGATCTGATTGCGAGCACGGGCGTGAGCTACCGGGCGCTGACGATGCCTTCGTTCATGGACAACATCTTGCGCCAGGTGGTGCCGATCAGGAACCAGGGCATGTTCTTCTGGCCAATCTCCGGGAACCGCAAGCTCCCTACCTGCGCCACCCGCGACATTGCCGCTGCCGCCGCCAAGCTGCTGCTCGACCCCACCTGGAGCGGACAAGACCGTGTCCCAATCCTCGGCCCAGAGGACCTGTCCTTCAACGACATGGCGCAGATCATGTCGCAGGTGCTGGGAAAACCAGTACGCTTTGAGCAGGTCTCCTTCGAGGCATTCAGAGCGGGTTTCATCGAACGCGGCGCCTCCGAGGCTTTCGCGCAGGCCATGGTCGACATGCTTGAGGCCAAGAACGAAGACCTCGATACCGCCGAGCCGCGTACTCCTGAGTCCACCACACCCACCAGCTTTCGCCAATGGTGCGAGGAAGTACTGAAGCCCGCAGTCGCCAGCTAAGGACCCGGCATTTCGCCTGGCTGTCAGCGTTCTTCCCGGCGAAACGGTTTGAGCAACGCCGAAGGAGCGACGGCGTTGCGAGACATCACCGCCATGGCGACGATGGTGAAGATGAAGGGCAGCATCAGGAACGCCTCATAGGGGATATGGCCGAGTCCGCTCGCCTGCATGCGCAATTGCAAGGCATCGACGAAGGCGAACAGCAAGGCGGCCCCCGCCGAACGCCAGGGGTCCCAGCGGCCGAAGACGACGAGCGCGATCGCCACCCAGCCGCGCCCCGAGACGAGGCCGAAGGTGAAGGCGTTGAACTGCACCATCGACAGGAAGGCGCCGGCCAGCCCCATCAAGGCGCCGCCGAGGATCACCGCCTGGAAGCGCGTGGCGATGACGCCGACGCCGGCCGAATCGGCGGCACGCGGATTTTCGCCTACCATGCGCACCGACAGGCCCCATGGTGTCCGGTAGAGAACGAAGGCGGCCAGGGGAACCGCAAGGATCGCCATGTAGACCAGCGAAAACTGATTGAACACCGCCGGCCCGAGCACCGGGATGTCGGAGAGAACAGGGATCGGCAGCGTTTCGAAACTCTTGATGCTCGGCGGCACCGATTGCTGGCCGAAGATCAGCCGGTAGAGGAAATAGGCAAGCCCCGATGAGAACAGCGTGACACCGATGCCGCAGACATGCTGGCTGAGGCCGAGCGCCACCGTGAACAATGCATGCAGGGCACCCATCAGCGCACCGGTGACAACTGCCGCCAGCACGCCGAGCCACAGGCTGCCGCTGAGGTTGGTCGCGGTGAAGCCGGTCATCGCCGACAACAGCATGATGCCTTCGATGCCGAGATTGAGCACGCCGGCCCGCTCGGAGAACATCTCGCCCAGCGTCGCAAAAGCCAAAGGCGTGGCGATGCGGATGATCGCGGCGAGGAAGCCGACCTGAAAAATCTGTTCGAGCACCACGCTCATTTGGCTGTCCCCACGCGGCGGATGCGGTAGGCGGTGAACAGCAGCGCCACCAGCATGGCGAGCAGCGCGGTTCCCTGGATGACGTCGCTGAGGAAGGCCGGAACGCCGGTGGCCCGCGACATCGCTTCGGCCCCGGTCATGACGGCGGCGAGGAAGAGCGCCGCCGGCACCACGCCGAGCGGATTGAGCCTCGCCAGCATGGCGACGACGATGCCGGAATAGCCATAGCCCGGCGAGATGTCGCTCATCACCTGGAAATGCACGCCGCCGACCTCGCCGACGCCGGCAAGGCCGGCGAGCGCGCCCGACAGCAGCGCCGTCGAGATCAGCACGCGCTCGACATGGATACCGCCATAGCGCGCCGCTTCGGGGTTCTCGCCGATGATCCTGATCCTGAAGCCGAGCGTCGTGCGCGCGATCAGGAACCAGATGACCGGCGCAGCAAGGAACGCCGCCACGACCCCAAGATGCAGCCGCGTGCCTTCGAGCAGTACCGGGAAATTCGCCGAATCCTCGATCGGCGGCGAGATCGGGTAGCCGCTGAAACTGTCTTTCCACGGACCCTCGATCAGCGCCATCAGGGCATAGAAGATGACCGAGTTGAGCAGCAGCGAGCTGACCACGTCATCAACCCTGAATTTTACGCGCAGCGTCGCGGGAATAAGCGCGACCGCAGCGCCGGCAGCCGCGCCCGCCAGGGCCATCAGCAGCATGGCGAGCAGCCCCGGCATCGGGATTGCGCCGACCGCGCAGCTCGCCACCGCGCCGGCCAGCAACTGCCCCTCGGCACCGATGTTCCAGAATTTGGCGCGGAAGGCGACGGCGACGGCAAGTCCGGTGAAGATCATCGGCGTTGCGCGCACCAGCGTTTCGGTGATCGCATAGCTGTCGCCGAGCGACGCCGAAAACATCACGCCATAGGCCTCGATCACGCCGGCGCCGGCCAGCGCGATCAGACCGCTGCATAACACCAGCGCTGCCCCGATCGCCAGCAGCGGCAGAGCGAGATTGAACCAGGCGGGCGTGTTGGTGCGGGCTTCCAAGCGGAACATCAGCCGTGACCCTCCGCCCCGGTCATCATCAGGCCGAGCCGCGCGATGGTGGCGTCGGCGCTGGCGAGCGTGCCGGCGATGCGTCCCTCGTACATTACCGCGATGCGGTCGCAGAGCATGAGCAGCTCTTCGAGATCCTCGCCGAGGACGATGATACCGCAGCCCTTGGCGCGCATGTCGAGGAACTTTTCGTGGATGAAGCGCGCCGCGCCGATGTCGAGACCGCGCGTCGGCTGCGACACGATCAGCACCTTTGGGTCGAAGGCGAGCTCGCGCGCCAGCAGCGCCTTTTGCAGATTGCCGCCGGACAGCGCTCCGGCCCGTGTCATCGGCCCGGGGCAGCGTATGTCATAGGCCTTGATCTGCGCCTCGGCGAAGGCGCGGATCGCGTCGGGCCTGAGCAGGCCGTTGCGGCTGAACGCGTCGGTGCCGATGCGCGGCAGCACCATCGAATCGGCGAGCGGCAGGTTGGTGACCAGCCCGGTCGTCATGCGGTCTTCCGGAATGCGCCCGAGACCGAGCGCCTGCACCTCGCGCGGCGAGAACCGCGAGACAATTTTGCCGGCTATGGTCATCCGGCCGGCATCGGGCGCACGAACGCCGGAGATCACCTCGGCCAGCGCCCGCTGGCCATTGCCCGAGACACCGGCAATGCCAAGGATCTCACCGGCTCGCACAGCAAGCGACACGTCACGCAGCGCCATGCCGGAATGCCGCGACGTCGAGATATCGTCGAGCGTCAGCACCGCGGCACCCGGCGTCGATGGTCCCCTGGCCGGCGGAACGATCTCGTGGCCGCACATCAGCCGCGCCATCTCCGAGGACGTCGTGCTGGCAGGCGCGTCGACACTGCCGGCAACGCGGCCATGCCGCAGCACCACGCAGCGATGGGTCAGCGCCCTGACCTCGTTGAGCTTGTGCGAGATGAAGATGATGCCGAGGCCCTGGGCCGCCATCGACCGCAGTGCCGAAAACAGCCCGTCGACCTCTGTCGGCGCCAGCACCGCCGTCGGCTCGTCGAGGATCAGCAGCCTTGCGCCGCGAAACAGCGCCTTGACGATTTCGAGACGCTGCTGCTCGCCGACCGAGAGTGCCGAGACGGGAAGGTCCGGATCGAGCGTGAGCCCGTGCTGCCGGCCGATCTCCCCCAGCCGCGCCAGCCCGCCGGCGCGATCGATCCGGCCCGACTTTCCGGGAATGCCGATCAGCAGGTTTTCCAGCACCGAAAGCCGCGGCGCCAGATGGAAGTGCTGGTGCACCATGCCGATGCCGGCGGCAAGCGCATCGGCCGAACTGTTGATCGTCACCGGACGGCCCTGAACCAGGATCTCGCCGGCATCGGGCGCATAGGCGCCGAACAGCACGTTCATCAGCGTCGTCTTGCCGGCGCCGTTTTCACCCAGCAGCCCGAGAATTTCACCGGGTGCCACGCTCAGATCGACGGCTTCGTTTGCCTTGACGGCGCCGAAGCTCTTGGAGATGCCGCGCATTTCGATGAGTGGGGCGGGCAAGGGCAAGGAGACTCCTGATCGGGATTGGCTCTACGATTCAGCTTTGAGCGGGGGTGCGACAAGCGCCAGATCCCCAAAAAAGACAGCGCTCTAATCCGAAACCGGCGTGTTCTCGTCGACATCGACGCGGAAATTGCCGTCTAGGATTTCGGCCTTCCTCTTCTCGACCAGCTCCTTGACGTCAGCAGGCAGCGTCTTGTCGAACTTGTGGTAGGGCGCCAGAAAGGAGCCGCCCTTGGCCATGCGCGAGAAATCGCCGTAATCCTGCGCGGTGAAGACACCCGCCTTGACCAGCTTGATCGCGTGCTCGACCGTCGGATACATGTCCCAGACCGGGCCGGTGATCACCGTGTCCGGGCCGAGGCTCGACTGGTCGGACATGTTGGAGATGGCGAGGATTTTCCTCTCGACCGCCGCTTCGATGACGCCGAAGCGTTCGGCATAGATCACGTCGACGCCGGCGTCGATCTGGGCGATCGCCGCTTCCTTTGCCTTCGGCGGATCGAAGAAGGAGCCGATGAAAGCGACCTTCCTCTTGATATCAGGATTGACCTCCCTGGCACCGGCAAAGAAGGCGTTGACCAGCCGGTTGACCTCAGGAATGCCCATCGCCGCGACGGCGCCGATCGTGCCTGATTTCGACATCTTTCCGGCGATCAGGCCGGAGAGATAGGCCGGCTCGTGGATCCAGTTGTCGAAGACTGCGAAATTCGGCTCGGCCGGCCCGGCGCCGGAGCCGAACAGGAAGGCGACCTTCGGGAACTGCTTGGCGGTTCGGCGGGATTCGCGCTCGGCGGCGAAAGCATCGCCGAGAACCAGCTCATAGCCGCCTTGCGCATATTCGCGCATGACCCGGCTGAAATCGGCCGATTGCACCTTCTCCGACCATTTGTATTCGATGCCGAGTTCCTTCTCGGCCCTCTGCAGGGCGACATGGATCTGGTGGTCCCATGGCTCCTCGATCGGCGTGGCGAAGATCGCCGCCACCTTCAGCTTCTTGTCCTGCGCCAAGGCACTGCCCGGCAGCATGGCTGCTGCCAAGCCTAGCGCGCCCAGCTCCAGCACATTGCGTCGCGAAAGTCCTTCGCGTTTCGATTGGATTTTGCTCTTCCCATTTTCCATTGCATGCCCCTCTGATTGACGCCGTGTCGAGCCGGCTGTTTCTTTGAATTATCAGCGAGGGAACTATGGAACGGCGTCCGACCTTTGTCCACATGGTCAAATTTGCCGGGAAGCTGCAGCTGGCCGCGCCTCGTGGCGGCGACCGTTGATTGCAGTTTGTTTTACAGCCTTTCCAGCGCCACGGCGATGCCTTGGCCGACGCCGATGCACATGGTGGCGAGCGCATAGCGGCCGCCGCGCTCGCGAAGCTCCAGCGCCGCGGTGCCTGATATGCGCGCACCCGACATGCCGAGCGGGTGGCCGAGCGCGATGGCACCGCCATTCGGATTGACGTGCTCCGCGTCCTCGGCAATGCCGAGTTGGCGGAGCACGGCGATGCCCTGGGAGGCAAAGGCTTCGTTGAGCTCGATGACGTCGAAATCTGTTGGCTTCAGGCCGAGCCGGGCACACAGCTTCTGCGTCGCCGGCACAGGACCGATGCCCATGATACGTGGCGCCACGCCGGCGGCCGCGCCTCCAAGAATGCGGGCGATCGGCGTCAGGCCGTATTTCTTCACCGCGGCTTCCGAGGCAACGATCAGCGCAGCGGCGCCATCGTTGACGCCCGAGGCATTGCCGGCCGTGACCGTGCCGTCTTGCCGAAACGGCGTCGGCAATTTCGCCAGCGCCTCGAACGTCGTACCGGCGCGGGGATGCTCGTCCTTCGAGACGATAACCGGATCGCCCTTGCGCTGCGGGATCGTTACGGGAGTGATCTCTTTCGCCAGCCGGCCATTGGCTTGCGCGGCGACCGCCTTGTCCTGGCTGCGCAGGGCGAAGGCATCCTGGTCCGCGCGGGAGATGGCGTACTCTTTTGCGACATTCTCACCGGTCTCCGGCATCGAATCGACGCCATACTGCTTCTTCATCAACGGATTGACGAAACGCCAGCCGATGGTGGTGTCGTGGATCTCGGCATTGCGCGAAAACGCCGTCTCCGCCTTGGGCATGACGAAGGGAGCGCGGCTCATCGATTCGACGCCGCCTGCTATCATCAGCTCCGCCTCGCCCGCCTTGATGGCGCGCGCGGCGATGATGACGGCATCCATGCCCGAACCGCAGAGGCGATTGACGGTCGAACCCGAAATCTCCTTGGGCAGTCCGGCGAGCAGTAGCGCCATGCGCGCCACATTGCGATTATCCTCGCCAGCCTGGTTGGCACAGCCATACATGACGTCATCGATATCAGCCCAGTCGATGCTGGGATTGCGCTCGACCAGCGCCCTCAGGGGTATCGCGCCAAGATCGTCGGCGCGGACCGACGCCAACTGCCCACCAAAGCGCCCGATCGGCGTGCGGATGTAGTCGCAGATGTAGGCTTCGGCCATCTATGCAGCTTTCTCTTTTGCGTTTCCCTGGTGCGGACTCACTTGCCGATCCTCAATGCTTGATGCGATCGCGCATGGCGTACCAAAGCATGCCGAGCACATACAGCGGACCGCGCAGGGCGGTGCCGCCAGGAAACGGCATTGGCCTCAGGGTCGAAAACAGATCCAACCGCGAAGCGTCGCCGGTGATCGCCTCGGCGAGCAGCTTTCCCGACAGCGTCGACAGGATCACGCCCTTGCCGGAATAGCCATGTGCAAAATAGACCTCGCCATAGTGGCCGACATCCGGCAGGCGCGATGTCGTCACCGAGACGAGCCCGCCCCAGGCATGGTCGATGCGGCGACCGCGCAATTGCGGAAAAGTGTTTTCCATATGCGGCCGCACGAAGCCGGCAATGTCGGTGGGCGGTGACGGCGTGTAGCGCTCGCCGCCACCGAACAGCAGGCGGCCATCCGCCGACAGCCGATAGTAGTTGACCACGAAGCGTGTGTCGGAAACGGCCACATTGCTTGGAATGACGTCGCTCGTGTCGTCCAGCGGCTCGGTCGCGATGATGTAGTTGCCGACCGGCATGATGCGGCTGTTGACGCGCGGCTCGAGCCCCTGGAGCAGCGCGTCGCCAGCCAGCACGACATGCTTGGCCCGGACCGAGCCTTTGGCCGTCGAAACCCTGATGGCTGGTTCCCGCTCCAGCCGCAGCGCCACCGAATTTTCGTGGATGGTGACGCCCGCCGCTGCCGCCGCGCGGGCAAGACCCAGCGTATAGTTCAGCGAATGCATATGGCCGCCGAGCTTCTCGTACATCGCGCCGTGATAGGGCGTGTTTACCATTCCGCGCGCCTGCGCTGCCGACAGCATCTCGATGTCATGAAAATTCATCACGGTGGCAAGGCACTCGGCCTCTTCTTCGAGGTCGCGCAGGTCGGAGCTATTGACCGCACCGGCGAGGTGGCCGGTCAGCCGGAGGTCGCAATCGATGGCGTGGCGCTCGATCAGGTCGAGCACCAGCCCGCGCGCCTCGAAGGCGAGGTCGAACAGCGCCCGCGCCCGTTCGGGCCCATAAAGCTTGACCAGACCCTTGGCGCCCTTGCGCAGGCCGGGGATGATCTGGCCGCCATTGCGCCCGGACGCCCCCCAGCCGATCTTGCCGCCTTCGAGCAGCACCACCTTCAGCCCGCGTTCGGCGGCATGAAGAGCCGCGGACAGGCCGGTGCAGCCGCCGCCGACCACCACCAGATCGGCGTCAACGTCGCCTTGCAGCGCCGGTTGATCGGGCGCCGGATTGGCCGTCGCGACGTAGTAGGACTTGCCGATATCCAGGCCGGAGTTGAAGCCCATCATCACACCTTGAGCAGCAGATGATCGCGTTCCCAGCTCGTGACGACGCTCTGGAACAAGTCGAGTTCGACGCTTTTGACGCGCAGATAGGTCTGGAAGAAATCCTCGCCGAGCAACTCCCGGACCGGACTGCACGCGGCGAAACGGTCGAGCGCCTCCTCCATGGTTTTCGGCAGCGTGCTCTTGCTGCGATAGGCGTTGCCCGATGCCTCTGGCGAGCGCGAGAGCTTTTCCTCGACGCCGAGATAGCCGCAGAGCAGCGAGCCGGCCATCGCCAGATAGGGATTGGAATCGGCGCCGGGCAGCCGGTTTTCCACCCGACGGGCGGCGCGCCCACCGGCCGGCACGCGCAGGCCGCAGGAGCGGTTGTCATGCGACCACTCGATGTTGGCCGGCGCGCTGTGGTTCGGCCGGATGCGGCGGAACGAATTCACGTTCGGTGCAAACAGCGGCATCACCTCGGGAATGTATTTCTGCAGGCCGCCGATGAAATGCCCAAACATATCGGTGTCGGCATCATCACGCCCGGCAAACAGCGTATTCCCGGCCTCGTCGATGACCGACATGTGGAGATGCATGGAGCTGCCGGCTTGTGCTGCGATCGGCTTGGCCATGAAGGTTGCATGCATGCCGAATTCCTGTGCGGCCTGGCGCGTCAACCGCTTGAACAGCAGCACCTTGTCGGCCAGCGGCAGCGCGTCGCCATGCAGGAAATTGATCTCGAGCTGCGCCGTGCCCGATTCATGGATCAGCGTGTCGAGCGGCAGCCCGGCCTTTGCGGCGTAGTCGTAGAGTCGCTGGATCACCGGCTCGAACTCCTCCAGCGCCGCCATGTCGTAGGGGTGCTGCACGGTTTCGGAGCGGCCATTGCGCCCGACCGGTGCTGTCAGCGGCCGATCAGGATCGGGATTGGGCGCGGTCAGGTAGAATTCGAGCTCAGGCGCCACCACCGCCCGCCATCCGCGCTGGCGATAGAGATCAAGCACGGCCCTTAGGACATGACGCGGCGAGGCCATCCACGGCCGATCGTCCATGTGAAACGCATCGGCAAAGACATAGGCTCTGCCTGCTCCGGCGCCAGGCGCAAGGCAGAGCGTCGCAACATCCGGCACCATCCGCATATCGGGGTCCTGGTAGCCAAAACCCTCGTCGTTGGAACCGGAATAGCGGCCGTCGATGCAGACCAGGAAGGCGCTGCTCGGCAGATAGAGCGCGCGATCCTCGAGTGACTTCAGCAGCTTGGCCGTCGGCAAGGTCTTGCCGCGCAACACGCCATTCACGTCCGGCACCAGGCACTCGACTTCCCTGATCCCCTGCTGCTCCAGCCATCCTTTCGGATCCTCCATTGGGGTCATTTCAGGTGCATCCGTTGTTGTGGTCTTGAGCATCAGGTCACGTCCTTACAAGGGCGAGAATGGCTTCGGCGGCGGCGTCCGTTCCCGGCGCCCGTGCCATGGTGGCGGCATTCTCCTTGAGACGAAAGCGCATTTCGCCGTCGGCCATTAGGCCAAGGATGGCATTTTCAAGTTCATCGTCGCTCCAGCCATCGCGGCTGAGGTGGCGGCCGACGCCGGTTTCCTCGGCACGTTGCGCATTGTCGTGCCCGTCCCAGCAATAGGACATGATCAGCGACGGCACGCCGAAACGCAGCGCTTCGCAAAAGCTGTTGTTGCCGCCGTGATGGATGAAGAGGTCGGATTTCGCAACAACCGATGGCTGCGGAAACCAGGCATCGAGATAGACATTGTCCGGAACCGCGCGATAGGTGTCGCGCAGACCGCCGACATTGACGATGAAGCGGGCCGGAAGCCGGTCGAACACGGCGAGCATGCGCTCGATCAGCCCGACATCCATGGCGCCCAGGCTGCCGAAGCTGAGATAGACCAGCGGCCCGTCATTACGCGGAAACACCGGCACATCGAACGGCCCTTCCGAGCGGACGCAGCCTTCGAGATAGACGAAGCGGGCCGGGTCGAGCGGCTCGGCGCGTTCCCGCCGCACGATCGTCGGGGTCAGCAGCAGATTGAGGTCGGGCGAAGCTTCGAGAAAAAGACCCTTCGGCAAGGACGCAAGATCGGCATCCGCCCGAAGCCGGTTGAACCGGTCATGGGCCGGAGCGACCGCTGCCAGATAGCGGGCCTCGAAGGCCGCGCGGCTCGGATCGTCGGCGGCGAGACCGGACAGATAGGGAGGCACATCGGGGTCGGGCAACTCGGTCTCGGCGCAGGAGACGACGCGCACCCATGGGCAGCCGGCGGAAGCCAGCGCCGGAAACATGATGACATTGTCGAGCACGACCGCGTCCGGCTTCAGCCGCGCCAGCAATTGGCGCAGCGGCGCCTCGGCATTGACGGCGGTGTCGACAATCGCTTCCCAGGTCGGGGCGACGTAGGTCTCGAGCTGGTCGATCGGGCTCAGCCTGAAATGCGGCAGATGCCGGCGCACGAAAGCCTGCCAATAGCTCTGGCGTTCGCTGTCGGTCAGCGGCTCGTCGGTCGGCAACTGGTATTCCTGAAAACCATAGTCGGCAAACACGCCGGAGAAGCCGGCATGGCAGATGAACACCGGCCGGGCGCCACGAGCGCGCAAGGCCTGCGCGATGCCGACGCAATTGAGCGCCGCGCCAAAGCTCGCTTCGGGAAACAGCGCGATGGTCGGGCTGGCTTTGCGCGTCACTATGGTCCTCGTCAAGCCGGCCGGCTGATCATGCCGAACAATGCGGGGGCCCCGCGACTGGCCGCCTGCGGCCGCTGGCTGCGGGAAAGCCGCAAGTGGACGCGAAGCAGGTCGGCCGCAACCTCATACTGCCGGCTTTCCAATTGGTCGAGTATGGTCAGGTGCTCGCGCAGCGACTGCTTCAGCCGGAAGACGTTGACGCCGGCATAGGTCCCTGGCAGCCGGCGCAGCCTGAGATGGTCGGACAGCGCGTCGGTGACGAACCGGTTGGCGGCGCCATCGGCGATTAGGCCGTGAAAGTCGATGTCCAGGCGCTGGAACTCTTTGGTGTCGAATGCGGCATCGGGCAGCGACAGCAGTGCTTCCATGCCCTGGCGCAATGCCGCCGCGCGGGTCCCGTCCAGCCGGAAGCCAGGCGCCAGAATGGCGGCAGGTTCGAGCAGCAGGCGGAACTCGTAGCTTTCCCCTTGTGCCTCCGGATCATCGGGCGCCCGCCTGAACAGCCAGGACTGACCCGGCGCGCGGTCCAGAAGATTTTCATCTGTCAGTTTCTTTAACGCTTTTAGTACCGTCTTCCGCTCGGCATCATACCGCCGCATCAGCGCGCCGATGGTCACCGTCTGATCCAGCCGGCGCGCCGACCGATCACGCAGGATCATCTCCGCGAGCTCGTCCTCCTCGGTAACAGGCAGATCGGTGGCAAGAGTCGCCTGGCTGGTTAGGTCCACCGCAAGGCGGTAGCCCGATTCAGCCTCCCAGCGCACGACGCCTTTTTCGGTGAGCAGACGCAATGCGGCCCGCACCGGAGTCCGCGAAACGTTGCAGAGAGACGCGATCTGCTGTTCCGGAAGATGAGCACCGGCTTCGAAGCCGCGTTGCCGGGCCACATCCAGGATGCGCTGAGCGAGATCGAGATGGTTGGTGCGCGGTCGTCTGGCAGCGGCTTGCATGGCGATTTCTCATGAACGGACTTGACCGCTGCGGCTTGACCGATCGCCCTTGCAGACACAATCGGCCAGGTTTCGCAGCGATTTTCCAAATTATGGATTGACGTACTTTTTTCTGCAATAGTACTGTCAGGTCAATCGGCAATAAAAAGACCGGGGAACAGGATCGAAGCGGCGGCATGGTCGCAAGCGCTGGTCCGACGATTGATTGAATTCGACGATCAACCAGAATGGGAGTCTGTCATGACCGCCTCAACCCGCCTGCGCCATCCGTTAAAGATATCTTGGATTGCGCTTGGCCTCGCCCTGGCGCTGTCGGCGCCGGCTTCTGCCGCCGACCTCGTCATTTCCAACTGGGATGGCTACATGGCGCCGGATGCCATGGCCGCCTTCAAGGCCGCGACCGGCGTTTCCGGTGAGGTCGTCGTCCACGCCACCAATGAGGAGATCATGGGCAAGCTCGTCGCTTCGGGCGGTAAGGGCTATGACGTGGTCTTCGTCTCCTCGCCCTTCGCCGAAGTGCTGAACAAGCTCGGCCTGATCGAGACGATCGACCACGCCAAGATCCCCAACCTCGCCAATCTTTATCCCGAGGCGGCGAAGCTGCCGCACGACGCCGGCAACAATTTCTCCGTGCCTTACACCTGGGGCACCACCGGCCTCTGCTACCGTTCGGATCTGGTCAAGACCGAGCCGGCGAGCTGGAACGATCTTCTCGCCCCATCCGATGCGCTCAAGGGCAAGACCACCATGCTGGCGACCGACCGCTGGCTGCTTGCCGCCGGCCAGCTCGCCAAAGGCTATTCTGTCAACGAGACCGATCCGGCCAAACTCGCCGAGGTCAAGGACCTGCTGATCTCGGCCAAGAAGACCTTGCTCGCCTATGACGACACCACCTTCTATTCGAAGCTGGTCTCGGGCGAGGCGCTGATGGTGCAGGCATGGGATGGCTGGTGCAATTATGGCATCGCCGAGAAGCCTGAGATCAAATACGTCATCCCCAAGGAGGGTTCGGACCTGTGGGTCGACACGATGGTGGTGATGAAGGCGTCAGCCAACAAGGACGCCGCGTTCCAATTCATCAACTTCATGCTGGACGCCAAGAACCACGCCTGGGCGGCCCAGAACATCGACTACAAGGTGCCAAACAAGCCGGCCATGGAAAGCCTGCCGGCCGATTTCCTTGCCAAGTTTCCCAATATGGGCATGCCGGTGGCCGAGCTCGTCAAGTTCGAGCAGTTGCGTGACGTCGGCGACGCCCAGCGCGACTATTCAAAGATCGTCAGCGAGATCAAGGCCGCGCAGTAAAATCGATTACTGGAAGTCAACTTGCGTTCCTTCACGCCCCCCTCTGGCCTGCCGGCCATCTCCCCCTCAAGGGGGGAGATTGGCTGTGGCGTCGCTTTCGCCAATCTTCAATATTTGAAGGTAAGCGAGAGGTTGGAACTGCTAATCTCCCCCCTTGAGGGGGAGATGGCCGGCAGGCCAGAGGGGGGTGCGACTTGACGCAACCTTCCCGCTCCTCGTTGCTGATGGCGCCTGCGCTGGCCTGGCTCACTGCCTTGATGGTGGTGCCATGTGCGCTGGTGCTGGCGCTCGCCTTCTTCCGGCGCGGCATCTATGGCGGCATCGAATACACCTTCACGCTGGAGAATTTCGGGCTGGTGTTCGACCCGCTCTATGCCGGCATCTTCCTCAACTCGGCACGCATCGCCGGCACGGCAACCCTGATCGCGGTGGTGATCGGCTATGCCGCTGCCTATGCGATCGCGGCAGCACCGCGCCGGTGGCAGCCGGTGTTCCTGTTCTTCGCTGTCTTGCCGTTCTGGTCCAACTACCTGATCCGCACCTACGCCTGGATCGTGCTGCTCAACCGCGAGGGCCTGATCACCCAGCTCTTGCGCTGGCTTGGCTACACCGGCGAGCCGCCGTCGATGCTTTATACCGAAGGCGCCGTCATCGCCGGTCTGGTTTACAATTATTTACCCTTCGTCATCCTGGCCTGCTACGCGCCGCTGTCGCGGCTCAACCCGGAGCTCGCTGAAGCCTCGCGCGACCTTGGCGCTTCGGCCATGACAACATTTCGCCGGGTCATTCTGCCGTTGACGGTGCCGGGTATCGCCGCCGGGGCGGTTTTCGTCTTCGTGCTGTCGATCGGCAATTTCGTCACGCCGGCGCTGCTCGGCGGCGGCCGCTTCCAGATGATCGGCAATCTCGTCTACGACCAGTTCCTGACCGCCAATGACTGGCCCTTCGGCGCGGCGCTGGCGATGGCGCTGATCGCTATAATGCTGCTGGTGCTGACCGCGCAGGCTTTGGCCGCAGATCGCGCCGCTGGCCGTATCGCCGAAGCGAAAGGAGGCGCCGATGGCTGAGCGTTCCCCCGCCACGCGTCGCACGCTCTGGCTCGTGCTTTCGTTCGTCTTCGCCTTTCTCTACATCCCGATCGCCGTGCTGGTGGCGCTGTCCTTCAACCAAGGCGGGCTGCCGACCGTCTGGTCGGGCTTTTCGCTGAAATGGTATGCCTCGCTCGCCGGAAACGCCGCGATCCTTTCCGCCGCCCTTAACACGCTGATCGTGGCGCTTGTCTCGACGGCAATCGCCACGCTGCTCGGCACGCTGCTGGCCATCGGCGTCGAAATGCGCCGGCAGTATGGAAGAGGCCTCGAGGCGCTGATCTTTGCGCCGATGATCATTCCCGACATCGTGCTGGCGATCGCGCTGCTCAGCTTCTTCTCCATGCTCGATTTCACCCTGGGCCTGCACACCATCATCCTCGCCCATGTCGTGTTCAACCTCGCCTTCGTCTGCTCGGTGGTGCGCGCCCGGCTGAAAAGCTTCGACTGGTCGATCGTCGAGGCGTCCGCCGATCTCGGCGCTACCGCGCTCACCACCTTCAGGCGGGTGACATTGCCGGTCATCCTGCCGGCGGTGGTCGCCGGCGCGCTGCTCGCCTTCACCCTGTCGGTCGACGAGTTCATCATCGCTTTCTTCACCGCCGGCGCCGGCCGCGCCTCGACCACGCTGCCGATGCAGATCTATTCGATGATCCGCTTCGGCATCACGCCGGAGATCAATGCATTGGCGACTATCGTCATGGCGGTCTCGATCACCGCGTTGACCCTGTCGCAGCGGCTCAACCGCGGGGTCATCGGCCAATGAACGAGCCCCGCACGCTGCTGGCGATCGACAAGGTGTCGAAGAACTTCGGCCGGGTGACCGCCGTCGACGGCATATCGCTCGACATCCGCGAGAACGAGTTCTTCGCCCTGCTCGGACCTTCGGGCTGCGGCAAGACCACGTTGCTGCGCATGCTGGCCGGCTTCGAGACACCCAATGAAGGTCGCATCCTGCTCGACGGGCGCGACATCGCCAGGACCCCGCCCAACAAACGGCCGGTCAATCTGATGTTTCAGTCCTATGCGCTGTTTCCGCATATGAGCGTCAGGGCCAATGTCTCCTACGGCCTCGAAATGGAACGCTTGCCGGCAAAGGAAATCCGCTCCCGTGTCGACGCCATCCTGGCGACGACCGAGCTCGTCGCCTTCGCCGACCGCAAGCCGGAGCAATTGTCGGGCGGGCAGAAACAGCGGGTCGCGCTTGCCCGAGCGCTGGTCAAGCGGCCGCGGCTGCTGCTGCTCGACGAGCCGCTCGGCGCGCTCGATAAGAAATTGCGCGGCGCCATGCAGCTGGAGCTGAAGCGCCTGCAGCACGAGGTCGGCATCACCTTCGTCATCGTCACCCATGACCAGGAGGAATCGCTCGTCATGGCTGACCGCATGGCGGTGCTGAGGGACGGCAAGCTGCTGCAATGCGATACACCGCACGCGGTATACGAGTATCCGGCCGATCGTTTCGTTGCCGACTTCATTGGCGTTATGAATTTCGTGCCGGGCAAGGCCGCCAGCGACGGCGTGTTGGCAGCGGATGGCACACGGATCGTCGGCACAGTTCCCGCAACACTTTCGCCCGGCGCTGCGGCGGTTGCTTCGGTGCGGCCCGAACGCATCCGGCTGTTCCCGTCGCCAGAAACGGCCAACCGTGTTGCCGGCACCGTCGAGGCGTTGGCCTATCAGGGGCTCGACCTGCAGCTGCATGTCCGCACCGCTCTGTCGCCAAAGCCGTTCCTGGTGCGCGTCACCGCCGACGCCGCTGACCGGCGCCCGGTCTCGTCAGGCGATGCAGTCGAGCTCGGCTGGGATGCCGCCGACGTCAGAATTTTCGCAGATTGATCGAAGGAGAAGCTTTCATGGCGCAGAAGACGATCGCGTTTTTTCCGGAAGCGGCCTATGGCCCGGCGCTCAATTCCGTCGGCATCGCCCAGGCAGTCGAGGCGCGCGGCCATAGAGCGGTGTTCCTGTCGGATCCCGGCTTTATCGACGTCTACAAGGGCTATGGCTTCGAAGCCCATCCGGTGAACCTTTCCGAGCCGATGCCGCCCGAACAGATGGCCAAGTTCTGGGAAGACTTCATCAACGGCCATATCCCGAACTTCCGCAAGTCGCCCTATGACCAGGTCGACAATTACGTGAAGGATTGCTGGACGGCGATCGTCGACAGCGCCAAATGGGCTGAGAAGGACCTGCCCGGTGTGCTTGCGACGATCAAGCCCGATGTCATCTGCGTCGACAACGTCATCCTGTTTCCGGCGATCAAGCAGTATGGCAAGCCGTGGGTGCGCGTCATCTCCTGCTCGGAGAACGAGATCGAGGACGAGGACATCCCGCCGCATCTGTCCGGCTGCGGCGAGAACGATCACGCCTGTCATCAGCGCTACCGCGACCATTTCAACGCGGTCATCAAGCCGATCCATGACGGCTTCAACGCGTTCCTCACTGCCAACAACGAAGCGCCTTATCCAATCGGCCAGTTCTTCGAGGCCTCGCCCTACCTCAATTTGCTGCTCTATCCCGAGGCGGCAAAGTTCAAGCGCCGCCATCCGCTCGACCCGGCAAAATTCCAGTATCTGGAAGGCTGCGTGCGGCAGGAGAAACCCTACACGGTGCCGACTTTTACGAAGAATAACGACGGGCCGCTGCTCTATGTTTCCTTCGGCAGCCTTGGCGCCGGTGATGTCGACCTACTGAAGCGCATTATCGCGACGCTAGGCAAGACGCGCTACCGGGCGCTGGTCAATGTCGGCGGCTACAAGGACCAGTACGCGCAAGTGCCCGAAAACGTCATCGTCGAGAGCTGGTTTCCACAGCCCTCGGTCATCCCGCAGGTCGATGCGGTGATCCACCATGGCGGCAACAACTCATTCACCGAGTGCCTCTATTTCGGCAAGCCGGCGATCATCATGCCTTATGTCTGGGACGGCCACGACAACGCTACACGGGTCGAGGAAACCGGCCACGGCTTCGGCATGCCGCGCTACGACTGGAGCGACGCCGAGCTGATCGCGAAGATCGAAACCTGCCTGACCGACCCCAAGATGAAGGCCAAGCTGGCCAAGACATCGGCGCAGATGCAGTCGCAGAACGGCCCGGAGAAAGCGACTGGGCTGTTGGAGGCGCTGCTGTGACCGGGCTGATGGGTATGGCGTTCCTTCGCGCCCCCCTCTGTCCTGCCGGACATCTCCCCCACTTGGGGGGAGATTGGCCGTCATCATTGGTTTCGCCAATTACCAAACTCGCAAAAGAGGCGCTGCCGGCAAAGCTGCCGATCTCCCCCCAAGTGGGGGAGATGTCCGGCAGGACAGAGGGGGGCGCCGTAGAGCGAGACCATCGCGAAGTCATGCGTCGCACCAGCGGAGCACCCGCATGACCGCCTCCGCCCCACACCTCCACCAAGCTTCCACCCGCACCGACCTTGTCGACTGGGGCGCCCAGCCGGATGCGCTGGAAGGTGCTTCGCACTCCACCGGCAGGCTGGTGCACAAGGGGCCGAACAACCAGCCGGAATCCGGCATCTGGGTCTGCACGCCCGGCCGCTGGCGGCTGGCAATCCCGCGCGACGAACTGTGCCATTTCGTTGCCGGCCGCGCGACCTACCGATCGGATGACGGCGAGGTGATAGAAGTCTCCGCCGCCACGGTGGTCATGTTCCCGGCCGGTTGGACCGGCGAATGCACCGTCCACGAGACCATCCGCAACGTCTACATGCTGGCCTGACTCAAGCCTGCCGCACTGGAGCTTCACGACATGCCGACACCGATCATGAAATCGCCGCTCGCCATCACCGACCTCGTCGACTGGGGCGTCATTCCCACCATGATCGAGGGCGAATCCCGCACCTCCGGCAAGCTGCTGCACAAGGGGCCGGACGGTCTCTCCGAATGCGGGCTGTGGGTCTGCACCCCAGGCAAATGGCACTGCCATGTCACCCGCGACGAGTTCTGCCACTTCCTTGAGGGACGCTGCACCTATGTCCACGAATCCGGCGAGGTGATCGAGATCGAGCCGGACACCGCGGCGTTCTTTCCGCAGGACTGGAAGGGCGTCTGCACCGTTCATGAGACGATCAAGAAGGTCTACATGATCCGCTGAGCGGGGTTGAAAGGAAGACCATGGAATTCTCTGCTGACCGGCCGACCTTTTTCGTCAATCCGGACTATCGGCCGATGACCGGTGCGGCAAAACCGGTGATCGATCCGGCGACGCTCGAAACCGTGGGCGCCATCGCTGCCGCAGCCGATGGCGAGATCGACGCTGTGTTCACCGCGGCGACCAAGGCGCAAGCGGCTTGGAAAAAACTCGACGCCAAGAGCCGTGCCAAGCATCTGCATGCAGTAGCCAATGCCATCGAGGCGGCCGATTTCACGCGTTGCGCCGAGCTGATGGTGCGCGAGATGGGCAAGCCCTATCCGGAAGCGATTGGCGAGATCGCCAATTGCGCGCCGATCTTCCGCTACTACGCCGAGATGGCGCGCGACGATGCCGGCAAGATTGCTGGCACGACGCAGGCCGGTTCGTTCCAGTATGCGCGCTACGAGCCTTACGGCACGTCGGTGCACATCATGCCCTACAATTTCCCGATCCTGCTGATGTGCTGGACCGTCGCCGCCTCGCTTGCCGCCGGCAATGCCTGCGTGATCAAGCCGGCTGAAGCGACGACATTGTCGACGCTGGATTACATGACCGTGTTCCGCTCCCTGCCTGATGGCTTGGTTTCCTGCCTGCCCGGCGGGGCGGCCACCGCGCAGGCCCTGATCGCTTCAGATCGTATCCACGCGGTCGCCTTCACCGGCTCGGTCGCCGCCGGCAAGGCTGTCGCCGTCGCCTGCGCCGAACGCATGAAGCCTTGCGTCATCGAGGCGGGTGGCAGCGACCCGATGATCATCAGCCAACACGCCCCGCTGGACGTGGCGGCCGCCGGCAGCGTCACCGCCGCGTTCCATCTCACGGGCCAGGTCTGCACTTCGGCCGAGCGGTTTTTTGTGGTCGATGCCGTTCACGACCGCTTTGTCGAGCTGTTTGCGCAGAAGACACGTGCGCTGCGCATCGGCAACGGCCTCGACAAGACCGAGATCGGGCCGCTGGTCAGCGAGGCGGCGCGCGCGAAAGTCATGCGGCTGGTTGACGATGCGGTGCACAATGGCGCCAAGGCGGTCACCGGCGGGCGCATTCCCCCGGCGCACAATGTTGGCTGGTTCTACGAGCCGACGATCCTGACCGGCGTCACCCCCGATATGGCGATCGTGCGCGAAGAGTGTTTCGGACCGGTCGCCGCGATCTGCCGGGTCAAGGATTTCGACGAGGCGATAGAACTTGCCAATGACAGCCCGTTCGGGCTCGGCGCCTCGGTCTTCACCACCGACCTTGCCGAGGCGCATGAGGCCGCCGAACGGCTCGAAGCCGGCATGGTCTGGGTCAACAATCCGCTGATCGACAATGACGCGCTGCCTTTCGGCGGCTGGAAGGCGTCGGGCCTCGGCCGTGAGCTCGGTCGCCAGGGCCTCGATGCCTTCCGCCGTTCGAAGATGGTCATCATCGACCACAAGCCAGCGATCCAGGACTGGTGGTATCCCTATCCCGACAGCTGGTTTCGCGAGGCCGGCGGACGCAAGCACGTATGAGATATGAACGGCTGCGTCAGCCGATGCTCTCGCCGCCGTCGATCACCAGCGCCTGGCCGGTCATGAAGGACGAACGATCGGAGACGAGGAACAGGATCGCTTCGGCGATTTCTTCCGCCGCGGCCCAGCGCTGCATGGGAATCTTGGTGCGGACATAGCGTTCGATCGCGTCGCGCCCGCCCATCTGGGCGATGAACGGCTCGTTGAAGGGCGTGTCGACCCAACCCGGACAGAGTGCGTTGACGCGGACATTGTGCTTGGCATAGTCGAGCGACATCTGCCGGGTCATCGCCACCACGGCATGTTTTGAGGTTGCGTAGGCGATCATCTCGCGGTCATAGAACACACCCGAATTCGAGGCGGTGTTCACGATGACACCGCCGCCCTGTTCGATCATCGACGGCATGACGAGCCTGGCCGCGAGGAACTGCGCCCGTACGTTGATCCGCCAGGAGGCATCCATGCCGTCGACGCCGACTTCGGTCAGCGTGCCGCCGACCTGGACCCCGGCATGGTTGTGCAGGACATCGATCCGACCATGTTTGCCCAGTGTGCCCGTAATGAGTTGCTCGATCGCCGCATCGTCGCCGACATCGGTGGCGACCGCTTCGGCCCGGCCGCCGGCGGTACGGATGTCGAAAGCCGTGGCTTCGCCCGCAGCCTGATCCCTGTCGGCGATCACCACCACCGCGCCTTCCCTAGCCATGATCATCGCACCGGCGCGCCCGATGCCCGACCCGGCGCCGGTCACCACGGCGATGCGATCTTTCAGAATCATGATGCGACTTTCAGTTTGATGGTTTGCGTTGGCGCAATTGCCATTGGGCAAGCACCACAAGCAGAACGGAGGCGACGAGGACGATCGTCGCGATGGCGTTGATTTCGGGCGTCACGCCGCGCCGGATCGAGGCAAAGACATAGATCGGCAATGTCGTCTGCGCGCCGGCGACGAAGAAGGCGACGATGAAATCGTCGAAGGAGAAGGTGAAGGCAAGCAGGAAGCCGGCGATCACCGCCGGCATGATCTGCGGCAACACGATGCTGCGGAACGTCGTCAGCGGGGTGGCATAGAGATCACTTGAGGCCTCGACCAGATTGCGGTCGAGGCTGCCGAGGCGTGTGCCGACGATCATTGCCACCAGCGCCATCGAAAACAGCCCGTGCGCGGCGATAATTGAGCCGTAGCCGAGTGCGAGGCGCGGCGGCTGGTCGTTCGGCCACAGCGACGCGAGAAACGGATTGAGGACCCCAAACAGCTGGACGAGCGCGACCAGCGTCGAGATGCCGATGACGACGCCCGGAACAACGATCGCAGCACCCAGGAGCGCATCGAAAACGGCGCGTGTCCGCGCGCCGACGCGCGCCAGGCCAAGCGCCGCCGCCGTGCCGCACAGTGCTGCGAGCAAGGCGCTGGTGGTGGCGATGAACAGGCTGTTCTTCAGTGCCTCGACCAGAAACGGGTTCGACAGCGCCTTGCCGTACCATTGCACCGACAGGCCGGTGAGCTCGCTGGCGTGGCGGCCGGCATTGAAGGAGAACAGCACCACAAGCGCGATCGGCAGGTAGAGAAATGCAAAGACCGCTATGACGAAGGCGCGCATCAGATCAGGTCCACCCGGCGCGCTCCGGAAAGCCGGGTCGAAATTCGGTTGGCGGCAAGCAGCACCACCACGGAAACCAGAACCAGCGTTATCGCGATTGCCGACCCGAACGGCCAGTTGCGCGACTGCAGGAACAGGTCGACCAGCGCGTTGCCGATGAAGAAGACCTTGCCGCCACCGAGCAGCGTCGGGATCAGATATTCGCCGAGCAGCAGGATCATGACCAGCGAGAAGCCGGTCATCACACCCGGCAGCGACAGCCGCAGCGTCACGCCTAGGAATGTCGAGATCGGCGTGGCGCCGAGATCGGCGGAGGCTTCCAGCAGCCGGCGATCGAGCCGCTCGAGGCTGACATAGATCGGCAGGATCATTAGCGGCAGATAGCCATAGACGATGCCGAGCAGGACCGCGCCCGGCGTGTTGATCAGCCGCACGTCTTCAAACCCGACATAGGCCAGCAATGCCGGGATGCCGCGCCCGCCCAGAACATACATCCAGGCATAGGTTCGCATCAGCAGGCTGGTCCAGAACGGGATGACGACAAGCGCAAGCAGGATCAGCCGCCACCGCTCCGGCGCGCGCAAGGCGAGGTAATAGGCGACCGGATAGGCGACGAGGAGACAGGCCAAGGCGCCTGCCGGCGCCAGCACCATCGTGTTCCAGAAGGCAGTCGCCCGTGCCGGAAGATTGGCATATTGCGTGAGCGTGAAAGCAGCCTGATAGCCGCCTTCCGGCGCCCGCTCGCCGACGCTGAAAACGGCGATCGCGACGAACGGCAGGACCAGAAACACCACCAGCCACGCGGTTGCTGGACCGAGCAGCAGCGCGGTCAGGAGATTATGACGAAGGACATTGCTGCGCATTGAAAACCGCCCCGGTGCCGGCGGACGTCTGCCCGCCGGGTGCGTTGCCTGCATCGGACTTATGGCCCGTTCAAGCCGACTTGAAGCGGGCCATCAGTTCGGCCCGGGCCGGATCGGTCAGCGTCGCAGCCGCACCGAATTCCAGCGGAGATAATAGTTCCGCCGCCGGGTAGAGGATCGGATTGTCCAGCACCTCCTTAGGCAGCAGCGCATTGACCCGCGCGTCGGTGGAAGGCGCGCCGTTGGCCAGGTGCTCCTTGACCGCGACTTTCGGGTCCATCAGGTAGTTGAGCAGGGCATAGCCGGCGGGCTTGTTGGGCGCATCCTTCGGAATGGCGTAGAAGTCGGTCCAGATCTCGCCGCCCTCCTTGCCAAGGACATAGGCGATCTCGGGAATGTCGCGGTGGAGCTGCGCCCCGTCATTGGTCCAGCACATCGTCATCCAGGCGTCGCCGGCACGCATCGACGGCTGATAATCGCTGGAAACCGCGAACAGATGCGGCTTGACCTTCAGCAGCAATTCTTCCGCCTTGGCGAGCTCGTCCGGCTTCAGCGAGTTGAACGAGAAACCGAAATATTTCAGCGCATTGCCGATCGTGGTGAGCTGGTAGTCATGGACCATGGTCCGGCCGTCGCCGTCCGCCATGGCCGTGTCCCAGAATTCCTTCCAACTCGTTATCGGCTTGGTGAGCTTCTTGGTGTTGACGGCAAATCCGGTGGTGCCCCAGTTCTTCGGCACCGCGTAGGTCGCGCCGTCGATCGTGCCTTCCCCGGTGAAGCGCGGGTCCTGTTGCGAGCCGTCGAAATTGGCAAGCTTGGCCATGTCGAGCGCTTCGATGATATCGAGCTTCTTGTAGGTGGAGATCGTGTAGTTGGTCGGCACGAAGAGGCTCCAGCCCGAGGCGCCGGCCTGCAGCTTGGCCAGCATCTCTTCGTTTGACCCGAACACATTGACCTCGACAGCAACGCCGGTCTCCGCCTTGAAATTCTCGAACGTCGCCGGGTCGTGATAATTGGGCCAGGTGGCGATCGACATGCGGTCGCCAAGACCCTCCTGGGCGAAGGCGGGCGACGGCATGATGCCGAGCTCGCGGGCCATCACCGCCGTTGCGATGCCAAGACCGGTGAGGCCAAGGAACTCGCGGCGGCCGATGGAACCGCGCTTGAGCCGCATCAACTGATCGACGAATTTTTCAGGGCTTATCGGCAGTCCGTCACGATATGATTTCGACATGTTTATTTTCCCTCTGGTTGGTCCCGTTATTCTTGGGGTCCGGGAACGCGAGCGGCGTTCCGGCTGTAAAGCCGATGGCGACGGGTTCACCCGGCTTGAAGAGGTTGCCACTGCCGATCAGGTGATCGGCCTTGGCGAGCAGCGTTCCGATACCGCCGACCTCGATCGCATATTCCGCGGTCGAGCCCAGAAAGATCCGGTTGCGGACAATGCCGTTCAGCCGGCCGCTTCCCGGCGCGCCGAGGCTTAGGGATTCAGGACGCAGGCTGACGGCAACGGCTTCGTCCTGCCGCAGCGAAGTCCGCTTGCGCGCGGCAATGACGGTGCCGTCGGCAAGCGCCACCTCGACGAGGTTGCCCGAATGCCCCGCGACCTTGCCGCTCAAGAGATTGGTCTTGCCGACGAAGTCCGCGACGAAGAGATCGGCGGGCTCGTCGTAGATTTCGCTTGGCTGTCCGAGTTGGACGATGCGCCCGCCATTCATGACGCAGACGAAATCGCTCATCGACAGTGCTTCTTCCTGATCGTGCGTGACAAGGACGAAGGTGATGCCGATCTCGCGCTGCAGGTTCTGCAGCTCTATCTGCATGTCGGAGCGCAGCTTCTTGTCGAGCGCCGCCAGCGGCTCATCGAGCAGCAGCACCGCCGGCTTGTTGACCAACGCGCGCGCCAAGGCGACACGCTGCTGCTGGCCGCCGGAAAGCTCGTGGATCTTGCGGCGGCCGTAGCCGGCAAGCCGCACCATGGCGAGCGCCTCGCCTGCTCTCAGGCTGATCTCCCGCGACGACAGCCGCGGCCTTGCCTGGCGCAGCCCGTAGGCGATGTTGTCCTCGACATCCAGATGCGGAAACAGCGCATATTGCTGGAACACCATGTTGACCGGCCGCCGGTAGGGCGGCGTGCCGGCCATGTCGCGGCCGCGGATGAACACCGCGCCTTCGCTCGGCTGTTCGAAGCCGCCGATCATGCGCAGGCAGGTTGTCTTGCCGCAGCCGGACGGCCCGAGCAAGGCGACAAAGGCAGACGGCGGGATGGCTAGATCGATGCCGCTGACCGCAGTCACGCTGCCGTAGCGTTTGGTGACCCCGCGAAACTCGATATCTGGCACTGCGGTCAAAGCTGCGGGCTCCAGCGAAGGCGATTTTCAAGACGCTATCAGAGCCAACGGTGACTAGTATATACCTCGCAGGTGGTATATTTGGTCTATTTTCTCGTTTAAAGGGGTATAAATTGAGCGGATCGCGCGGCGACGAATACAATCAGCTCGCTGCGCTCATCGCGGCGACACGGGAGACGAGCGGCGAGCTTTTCGGCAAGGCGATGGTCGCTTGGCTCCGGCGGCATGTCAGCTTCGATCACTGTGTGATCTTCGGCTATCGCGGCGCCTCGCGCCCGCCGCTGCTGTTCGAGACGTTCTCGCCGGCCGAAAGCCACGTCTTCGTCGCGCTCTACCAGGAAGGGCCTTATCTGCTCGACCCGTTCCACCACGCGGCGGTCGAGCGCAAGGAAGGTTTTTGGCGCATGCGCGAGCTGGCGCCGGACCGCTTCTACGCCAGCGAATATTATCGCTCCTACTATAGCCAGACCAAGCTGGCCGAGGAGGTCGGTTTCTTCGTGCCGCTGCCGGGAAAGGACGCGCTGGTGGTCTCGCTGATGCGACTGCATGCTTCGGGACCATTCGGAACCGCCGATGCCAGGTTGCTGCGCGACATGGCGCCGGCGGTGATCGGTCTCGCCAGGCTGCGTTGGCCGGCCCTTCCGGCCGACGAACCGGCAGCGACGAAGCAGGACGAGGCGATTGCGCCGGTCAACGAGTTCGAACGTGCCCATATCTGGAAGAGCCTTTCGCTCACGCCGCGCGAAAAACATGTCGTCGACCTGGTGCTTCAGGGCCATTCGACGGAATCGATAGCCAGGGCGATGCGCATCGTGCCGGGAACCGTAAAGGTCCACCGCCGCAACATCTATCGCAAGCTCAAGATCAAATCGCAGGCTGGTCTCTTCGCGCGTTTCGTCGAGATCATCGACGCGCGGATTCGGTAGTCAATGATTTCGAAAATGGCTTCGCTCAGGGCAGTTTTAGCTGGCAACGCCTTCCCAGGAGCCGGTTTCAGCCATCTGCCTGAGCAGGGGGGCCCGCTTGAAAACGTCCTTGCCGGTCCGCTCGTGCCAGTGGTCCAGCCGTCCGATGATCTTGTCGATCCCTTCGAGACCGGCCCAGAACATCGGCCCGCCCTTGCCCACGGGAAAACCGTAGCCGTTGACCCAGACGATGTCGATGTCGGAGGCGCGGGCGGCGATTTTCTCCTCGAGGATTTTCGCGCCTTCGTTGACCAGGGGATAGAGCGTGCGCTCGATGATCTCGTCAGCAGCAATCGTGCGGGGTGCGATGCCCTTCTCCACCGCCTTGGCGCGGATCAGCGCTTCGACACTCGGATTGGCTACCGGTATACGAGACCCATTCTCGTATAGGTAAAAGCCGCTGCCGGTCTTCTGGCCGAAATGCCCCTGTTCGCACAGTGTGTCGGCGATTATTGCCGTCTGGCCGCGCGCCTTGCGGTTGCGCCAGCCTATGTCGAGGCCGGCGAGATCGCCCATCTGGAACGGGCCCATTGGCCAGCCGAAATCGGTGAATACCTGGTCGATCTGCTGTGGCGTTGCACCTTCCAGCAAAAGCGCCTCGGATTCCGAACCCCGCGCGGCCAGCATTCGGTTGCCGACGAAGCCATGGCAGACGCCGACGACGACCGGCACCTTGCCGATCCGCCGCGCCAGCTCGACGATTGTCGCCAGCGCATCGGGCGCGGTCTTCTCGGCACGCACGATCTCCAGCAGCTTCATGACGTTGGCCGGCGAAAAGAAATGCATGCCGACGACATCCTGCGGGCGCGACGTCGAGGTGGCGATTTCGTTGACGTCGAGATAGGAGGTGTTGGTGGCGAGGATCGCGCCCGGTTTGGCCACCGCGTCTAGCCTGCCGAACACCTCGCGCTTGACCGCCATCTCCTCGAACACGGCCTCGACGATCAGGTCGCAATCGGCGAGGTCGCCATAGTCGGTGGAACCCTTGAACAGTCCGAGCCGCAGGCGCTTGGCGTCTTCGCTGAGGGAACCGCGTGCGACGGAGACGGCATAGTTCTTCTCGATCGTCGCCAGCCCGCGTTCTAGTGCCTCCTGCGTCGTTTCCAGCAGGGTCACAGGAAACCCGCCATTGGCGAACGCCATGGCGATGCCGCCGCCCATCGTGCCGGCGCCGATGACGCCGACCCGCGCGATCTTGCGCCTGACGATATCTTTAGCCCCAACCTTCGCCGCCTCGCGCTCGGCGAAGAACAGATGGCGCTGAGCGCGCGATTGGTCACCAGCAACGAGTTTGACGAACAGTTCGCGTTCCGCCGCCAGCGCCTCGTCGAACGGCAGCGTGATGGCGTTGCGAACCGACTGCGCGCAGGCGATCCGCGCTTCGAGCCCGCGCGCCTTTTTGACAAGCTCCGCTGCTTGCCTATCGAATTCAGGCAATTCCGCCCGGTCGAGACGGCCGTCACGGTCGCGCACCGGCGTGAACGGTCCGCCCCTGCCAACCATTTCGCTAGCGAAACGAACCGCTTGCGCAGTCAGGCCATCCTCGAAGACGGCGTCCACCAGCCCGGCGGCGAGCGCCTCTGCCGCACCGATCGGCGTGCCCGAAACGATCATGCTGAGCGCCTTCAGCGCGCCGACGAGACGCGGCAGCCGAACCGTGCCGCCACCGCCCGGCAGCAAGCCGAGCTTGACTTCCGGCAGGCCCAGCTTGGCGCCGGTATCCGCAGCGCGAAAATGGCAACCAAGCGCCAGTTCCAGGCCACCCCCCAACGCGGTGCCGTGAATGGCGGCAACCGTCGGCTTGGCGATGGTTTCCAGCACGGCAATGATGGCGCGCAAATCCGGCTGCTGCACCGGCTTGCCAAATTCGGTGATGTCGGCGCCGGCGACAAAGGTCCGCCCGGCGCAAGCGATGACGATGGCCGCGACATCAGGCTCGTCGCGCAAGGAGACAAGCGCCTGCATCAGCGGCTCGCGAACATGGAAGCTCAGCGCATTGACCGGCGGATTGTCGATGGTCACGACGGCAATGCGGCCATCCCTTGTAACGCTCACGAAATCGGACAAGCAAACCTCTCGCAATGATGACGCCGACAATGCCGAGGGATTTACAGGGCCAATGCCTGGATGGGAACCGGATGTTTTCGCGGAAGACCGCCGC
Organism: Mesorhizobium sp. M6A.T.Cr.TU.017.01.1.1; assembly: GCF_004023115.1. Taxonomy (NCBI): domain Bacteria; kingdom Pseudomonadati; phylum Pseudomonadota; class Alphaproteobacteria; order Hyphomicrobiales; family Phyllobacteriaceae; genus Mesorhizobium; species Mesorhizobium sp. M6A.T.Cr.TU.017.01.1.1. The sequence continues at coordinate 20,966 of NZ_RZTA01000034.1, read as the reverse complement.
AGCGATCGTCATCTTGGGGCGGAGCAAGGGGCGAAGCGACGCGGCGCAGACCCCAGGATCCATGCCGTGACATCAGAGCGCCGCAGCGGTGCAGAATCCGTACCCGCCGCAATCTTCGGCGAGGGTCACGGCAGGATCCTCGGGTCAAGCCCGAGGATGACGAAGGTGTGATCAGCGCAGCGCCTTCTGGCCGCCGGCGGCGGTGATGACGCCGACGATGATCAGCCCCGTCAGCAGCAGCCGGACGCCGGCGCTGACGCCGAACGTGTTGAGCATGGTCAGGAGCAGCACCAGGAACAGCGCCGCGCCCCAGACACCCGGCACATTGGCCTTGCCGCCCGCCACCGACGTGCCGCCGATGACGACGACGGCGATCGAGGCCAGCAGGTATTCATTGCCGATATCGACATTGGCGCCGCGGAAATAGCCGGCGAGCAACGCCCCGTCGAGGCCGCCGAGCGCGCCCGACAGCGTGTAGGTGAGGAAGCGGATGCGGCCAACATTGATGCCGGCCAACCACGCGGCGCGGAGGTTCTGGCCGATCGCCAGCACAGAGCGGCCATAGATCATGCGCTGCAGCGCGATGGCAGCGCCGATGGTGAACAGCACGGTGAGGATCGCCAGGACCGGAATGCCCAGAATCTGCCAGTTGGTAAAACTGGCGAAGCCCGGCGGCGGCTTGATCTGCAAGCCGCGACCATAGCTGATGTCGATCGACTGGATAATGAAGCTCGCCGACAATGTGGCGATGATCGGCGGAATGCGCAGCGCCCAGATCAAGAGATAGTTGGCGGCACCGACCGCCATGCCGCAGGCCAGCGCCGCCAGAAGCCCGACGGCGATCATCGAATCATTGCCGTCCATCACCTTCATGGCAACGGCGCTGGCGAGGCCGATATTGGCCGGCAGCGACAGGTCGACATTGCCCGGCCCGAGCGTGATGACGAACATCTGGCCGACACCGACGATGACGGTGAAGACGGCGAGCGAAAGTGCTGCCGTGATCATGCCGCCGCCGCCATATCCGCCGGTGAAGGCAATCGTCGCCAACCACACCAGCAGCGCGCCGATGAAGGACCAGATCCACGGTTTGGCGAGCAGCAATCGCAACGATGCCATCGCTCACCTCTCCCTGCGGCTGATCAGCACCCGGGCCGCCAGCACGATGATCAGGATGGCGCCATTGGCGGCCACCTGCCAATCGGGCGGAATGTGCATGAAGGTCAGCAGTGGCGACGCGGCCAGCGCCAGCGTCAGCGCGCCGATCACCGCGCCGATCGGCGACACCCGGCCGCCGACGAATTCGCCGCCACCGAGGATGACGCCGGCGATCGAAAGCAGCGTGTAGCCATTGCCGATATTGGCGTCGGCCGAGGTGGTGATGCCGATCAAGGCCATGCCGGACAGCACCCCGAACAGGCCGGCGAGTGCAAACAGGATGATCTTGGTCTTGAGCAGCGACCAGCCGGCACGGCTGAGTGCCGCGGCATTGCCGCCCGATCCGCGCAGGATCACGCCATAGGAGGTGCGCATCAGTCCGAAATAAACGACCGCCGCGATCAGCAGCGCGGCAATGATCGGAAAGGGAATGAAAGGCGGCTTGAAAGCCATGAGCGACAGCAACCAGTCCGGCGCCTTGCCGCCGGGCTTCGGCAGGATGAGGATGGCGAGCCCCTGCCAGACAAAACTCATGCCGAGCGTCACCACGATCGAAGGCAGGTTGCGCAGATGGATCAGCGCGCCGAGCAGCGCGTAGACACCGATCGAGCCGAGCAGGATCAAGATGCCGACCAGTGGCGCGTCCTTCAGCCACGTCGCCGTGACGCAGCCGACGAAACCGACGAAGGTGCCGATCGACAGGTCGAGCTCGTTGCCGGCGATGACGAACATCTGCGCGATCGTCGCCAGGGCGATCGGGATCGCCAAATTGAGCATCAGGCTGAAGCCGAAATAGCTGATGGCGCGCGGGTTGAGCCACGCGATCGCCAGCAGCACAAGCACCAGCGATAAAGCCGGCAGCAGGCTGCGCAACAGGCGCGCCCGCGCTAGCCTGTCACGCTCGGCGGAACCTTTGAGGCCGGTCTCGACAGGTGCTGCCGTCATCTCAGGCCGCGTCGCCGAACGAGGACTGGATGATCTTTTCCTCCGTCAGCTCGTCGCGCCCAAGATTGGCGACGATCCGGCCGTTCTTGAAGACGTAGATATGGTGGCAATTGTCGAGCTCTTCGGTTTCCGTGGTGTACCAGAGGAAGGTGCGGCCGCGGCCAGCTTCTTCGCGCACGAGGTCGTAGACCTCGAGCTTGGTGCCGATATCGACCCCCCGCATCGGGTCGTCCATCAGCACGATCTTCGCGTCGGAGCCGAGCGCCCGGGCAAACAAGGCCTTCTGCTGGTTGCCGCCGGACAGCGAGAAGATGTTGTTGTTCATGTCCGGAGTGCGGATGCCGATTTTCCCTCGCCAGAAGTCGGCGAGCTCGGCTTCGCGCTGCGGCGAGATCAGCAGGCCGTTGCGCAATCGCTTCAGCGAGCGGATGCCGATGTTTTGCGCAATCGACCATTGCGGGAAAATCCCGTCCGACTGCCGGTCACCGGCCACTAGCGCTACCGGCGCGGTGACCTCTATGCCGGTTTTAGAGCGCGCCGCAGCGGCGAAGATCGCCAGCAGCAGGTCGGTTTGCCCATGGCCGGCCAGCCCGGCAAGGCCGATGATCTCGCCCGCATGCGCGACAAGCTCGTTGCCGTCCTGCTGCCGCGCTGGGCGGGCCCGGACCCGCAACGGGCCGGTCTCCGGCTTTTGGGTCGCAATTTCGGCCGCGATCTTCTCACGCGCTTCCGCCCCACCCATGGTCGTCACCAGCCTGTCGCGATCGAAAGCCGTTGCCGCATCTGACGCAACGACCTTGCCGTCGCGCATCACCACGATGCGGTCGGCATTCCCGAGCACCTCGCCAAGGACATGCGAGATCAGGATGCAGCTCTTGCCTTCGGCGACAAAGCGCCGGACGAATGCCAGCAGCTGGCCGGCCGTATGCGCGTCGAGCGACGATGTCGGCTCGTCGAGGATGACCAGTTCGAGCGGATCCTGCGTCACAGTGAAGGCACGCGCCACCTCGACCATCTGCCGCCTGCCGATGGAGAGGTCGCCGGCGATATCGGAGGCGGAGATGCTGTGGTCCGGGAAGATCTCGTCGAGCTTGGCCGTGATGAGATCGGCAGCCTTGCGTCGCCAGCCGAGGCCGCGCAATGCCGGGTGGTTGATACGCGTGTTCTCGGCAACGCTGAGGTTCGGGCAGAGCGAGAGTTCCTGGAACACGCAGCGTATGCCGAGCTGTTGGGCGCGCGGCACCGAATAATTGTTCTCGATGCCGCCACGCACTGCGATCTGGCCGCTGTCGGGCACTAGCGTGCCCGCCACCATATGCATGAGCGTCGACTTGCCCGCACCATTGTGGCCGACGAGACCAACGCATTCACCGGCACCGACGTGGAAATCGACGCCGGCGAGGGCACGGACGGCGCCAAAATGTTTTTCGGCGCCGTCCAGCCGGATGATGTCTGCGCCGGCCTCGGGCATCCCTAGCGATATCCGGTCGGCAACGCGTGCGGCATTGGATGTGCCATGCTCACTTGATGTTGGCTTTGATCGCCGCGATGGCGTCTTCCTGTGTGTATTCGTGGCTGGCGACACCACCCTTGGGGATTTTCGGCAGCGCGGCCTCGAAATCATCTTGGGTGAACGCGAGGTATGGCACCAAAAGATCATGCGGGATGTCGGTGCGGCCGTCGAGCACCTGCTGCGCTACCCAGAAGGCCAGCGACGATACGCCCGGCGCGATGGAGGCCGACCAGGTCTGGTAGCCGTCCTTGTCCTTTTGTTCCTTCCACCATTGCAGCTCGTCCTGACGATTGCCCATGATGATGGTCGGGCGCGGCTTGCCGGCGGCGGCGAAGGCTTGTGCCGCGCCATAGCCGTCGCCGCCCTGATCGACGACGCCGACGATTTCCGGCAGCGACGGCAGGATCGTCGCGACCGCCTTCTGTGCTGTGGTCTGATCCCAGTCGCCGGTCACCGAACCGACGATCTTGAACTCGGGATGAGCGGCGACGCCTTCCAGAATTCCGGCATGGATGGCGTCATCGATCGACGTGCCGGCAAGGCCGCGGATTTCCAGCAGATTGCCGCCCTTGGGCTGGAACTTGGCCATCTGCTCGACTTCCTGCTTGCCCATGTCCTTGAAGTCGACGACCACGCGGTAGGCGCAAGGCTCGGTGACAATGCCGTCGAAGGAGACGACGACAATGCCGGCATCGCAGGCCTGCTTGACGGCGCCGTTGAGCGCATCCGGCGAGGCGGCGTTGATGACGATCGCGTCATAGCCTTGCAGGATCAGGTTCTGGACTTGGGCCGCCTGGGTCGGCACCTCCTTGTCGGCCGTCGTGAAGATGTCCGCGGCTGCCACCACCCCGTCCGCGACCGCCTTCTTGGTCACGATGGCATAGCTGTCGAGCATCGCCTGGCGCCACGAATTGCCGGCATAATTGTTGGAGAAGGCGATCTTCTTGTCGCTGGTATCGGCCAGTGCGGTGCCTGACGCGAGCATCGCCGCGAATGCCCCCAAAATGAGCATTTTCTTCATGTCATACTCCTCCCTGAGTTGCTGATCTTTTGTTGACTGCTGATGGTTGTTAAATTCGCGTCCCTGTTTTTTATCTATTGTCAGACAAATGCAGATGGCTCGCAAGCTGTCAACTGCAATCCGCGCAGAGTTGGCGATCAACTTGCGGTGCATGATTGAAAAGCCTTTGGTTCATGGGCTAGGGAAGGGTCTGGAGGCCCAAATCGAATGGCAGTGACGCCGACTGATGCGCCGGGCGCACCCGGAATTGCGGCGCGCTGGACCTCGAGCGCCAAGAGCGGTGTCGGCACCGCGCTTTCACTGGCTAGCCGCGTCTGGTTCACGATCAGCCACGGCATCCTCAACGAGATCTACTATCCCCACCTGGACAGCGCCTGCACGCGCGACATGGGGTTGGTCGTCACGGGACCGGGCGGCTATTTCTCGGAAGAGAAGCGCGATGCCGAACACAGCATCGAGCCGTTCGAGGACGGCGTGCCCGCCTACAGGTTGGTCAACACCGCGGCTGATGGCACCTACCGGATCGAAAAGCGGATCATTACGGATCCGGAACGTCCCGTTTTGCTGCAGGAAATCAGCTTCACGCTGCTGAGAGGCACGGTTGCCGATCACCGCGTCTACGCGCTGCTGGCGCCGCATCTGGTCAACGCCGGCATGGGCAATACCGCCTGGGTCGACGACTACGAGGGAAAGCCTGTCCTGTTTGCATCGGGGCGTGGTGTTTACTTGGCGCTCGCCTCGTCGCTGCCTTGGGGAGCCTGCTCGGCCGGCTATGTCGGCGCCTCCGACGGGTGGCAGCAACTCCATTGTGACGGCCGGTTCGATCCGGCTTATCAAAGGGCAGAGAACGGCAATGTAGCGCTGACAGGGGAGATTGGCTTTTCGGCCGAGAACCCAAAAGTCTTGCTGGCGCTGGGTTTTGGGGCAACACCGCAAGAGGCGGCGGGGGTTGCTTCCGCCAGCTTGAAGCAAGGCTTCGATGCCGCTGCCGAGGTCTATGTCGAAAAATGGCGCAAATGGCAGAAAGGGTTGCTTCCGCTCGACCGGCATGCAGTATCCGGGATCAACACCTATCGCGTCAGCACGGCTGTTTTGGCAGCGCACCGGTCGTCCGCGAAATCCGGCGCAGCCGTCGCCAGCCTGTCGATCCCATGGGGCTTCAGCATGGGCGACGACGATCTCGGCGGCTATCACCTGGTCTGGCCGCGCGACCTGGTCGAAACCGCGGGCGGCTTCCTGGCCGCCGGCGATCCGGCGCAAGCGCTTGAGATTCTCGCCTATCTCCGTTCCATCCAGCAGCCTGACGGCCATTGGCCGCAGAATGCCTGGCTCGACGGGTCAGCCTATTGGCCCGGCATTCAGATGGACGAATGCGCCTTTCCGCTGCTGCTCGCCGACGCGCTGCGCCGGGCCGGGCACCTGCCGCACGCCAAGCTGCTCGCCTTCATGCCGATGATCGAGCGCGCCGCTTCCTATGTCGTGCGCAATGGTCCGGTCACCGGCGAGGACCGCTGGGAGGAGGACGCCGGCTACAGCCCGTTCACGCTTGCCGTCGAGATCGCAGCGCTGCTTGCGGCGGCCGACATGTTCGGTGTTTGCGGCAAAGCAGAGCCGGCAAATTATCTGCGTGAAACCGCCGATGTCTGGAACGACCAGATCGAGCGCTGGACCTATGTCACTGGCACTCCACTGTGCGAAGAGGTTGGCGTCGCAGGCTACTACGTCCGTATTGCGCCGCCCGACACCGCCGGCGCGGCGTCGCCGAAACACGGTTATGTCCCGATCAAGAACCGACCGCCCGCCGATACGGACCGGCCGGCCGAGGCGATCGTCAGCCCGGATGCGCTGGCGCTCGTCCGCTTCGGCCTCAGGGCCGCCGACGATCCGCGCGTCGTCGACACGGTCAAGGTCATCGATGCGCGGCTGCGCTGCGACCTGCCGCAGGGGCCTGTCTGGTATCGCTATAGCGGCGACGGCTATGGCGAACACGCCGACGGCGCGCCCTTCGACGGGACCGGGCAGGGTCGCGCTTGGCCGCTGCTCACCGGCGAGCGCGCGCATTACGAGCTGGCGGCGGGGCGCAAGGACAGAGCGGCGAGCCTGCTGAAGACGTTCGAGGCCTCGGCCGGGTCTGGCGGCCTGCTGCCCGAGCAGGTCTGGGACGGTCCCGACATGCCGGAAAGGGAATTGTGGCGCGGCCGACCATCGGGCAGCGCCATGCCGCTGGTCTGGGCGCATTCGGAGCACATCAAGCTGCTGCGTTCGCTGAGCGACGGCGCCGTCTTCGACATGCCGCCGCAAGGCGTGAAGCGCTACATCGAGGACAGGACCGTGTCGCCGCGCCGGACATGGCGCTTCAACCACAAGGTCCGCATCCTGCCCGCCGGCAAGATGCTGCGCGTCGAGCTGCTGGCCCGAGCGGTGGTGCATTGGAGCAGCGACAATTGGGCGACCGCCCATGACGCCGAGACGACCGAGAATGCCTTCGGCATCCATCTCACGGATCTGCCGGTTGCCGATGTTTCGCCGGGCAATACGATCGTCTTTACTTTTTTCTGGTCCGATGCCGGCCGTTGGGAGAATGTCGACTTTTCTATCGGTATCGACAAGCTGGATTAGAGCATGATCCCGAAAAGTGGAACCCGGTTTTCGGAAAAGATCATGCTCCAACAATAGAGCCAATAGGTTTTCTATCCCTCAAGAATCAGGACGAGAAACATGCAGATCGGAATGATGGGACTGGGCAGGATGGGCGCCAATATGGTGCGGCGCCTGCTGCGCGATGGTCACGAATGCGTGGTCTACGACATCAACCCGGCCAGCGTCGCAGCCCTTGTGACGGCAGGCGCGATCGGAGCGGCGTCGATGGAGGAGTTCGTCGGCAAGCTGACCAAGCCGCGCAGCGCCTGGCTGATGCTGCCGGCGGCGATCACCGGCCGAATCGTCGATCAGGTGGCCGCATTGATGGAGCCGGGCGACATCATCATCGATGGCGGCAATTCCTATTATCACGAGGCTGTCGACCATGCAGCGCGTCTGGCCTTGAAAGGCCTGAGCTATGTCGATGTCGGCACCAGCGGCGGCGTCTGGGGCCTCGAGCGCGGCTATTGCCTAATGATCGGCGGCCCCGACAGCGCGGTCCAGCATCTCGACCCGGTCTTCGCGACCCTGGCGCCGGGCACCGATGCCGGGGCACTTGCTCCGGGAAAGGATGCCGGAACGGCCCCGTTCGGTTATCTCCACTGCGGACCAAGCGGCGCCGGCCACTTCGTCAAGATGGTCCACAACGGCATCGAATACGGCGTCATGGCCGCCTATGCCGAGGGCATGAACATTTTGAAGTCGGCCAATGCGGGCAAGCGGCAGCGGACGGCCGATGCTGAAACCAGTCCATTGGAAAATCCCCAATATTACCAGTTCGACATCGATATCGCTGAGGTGGCCGAGGTCTGGCGGCATGGCAGCGTCATCGGCTCCTGGCTGCTCGATCTGACGGCGGGCGTGTTGAAGGCCGATTCGGGGCTGACGCAGTTCGGCGGCCGGGTTTCGGATTCTGGCGAAGGCCGCTGGACGCTGAAGGCGGCCATCGACACCGGCGTGCCGGCGCCGGTTCTGTCCTCAGCCCTGTTCGACCGCTTCTCCTCGCAAGGCGAATCCGAGTTCGCCGACAAGCTGCTATCCGCCATGCGTTACGCTTTCGGCGGCCATGTCGAAAAGCCGAAGGCCGGCTCGTGACGGGGGAGACACGCTCATGAGCCTGGAACGGTCCGATACGCTGGTGCTTTTCGGGGCAACCGGCGATCTCGCCCACAAGAAGATCTTCCCCGCACTTTACGCCATGGTCGCCAAGGGAACGCTCACCGAGCCGGTGATCGGCGTCGCTTTCGACGCCTGGGACCTGCAGCAGTTGCAGGCGCGAGCCCGCGACGGCATCGTCAAGGCGACCGGCAAGGTCGACGAAAAAATCTTCGCGAAACTCGCCTCGCTGCTTCGCTATGTCAGCGGCGACTACCGTGGCGCTGCGACATTCGAGAAGCTGAAAAGCGTGCTGGGGACCGCGCAGCATCCCCTGCACTATCTGGCGGTTCCGCCGACCATGTTCGAGACGGTCATCCAGGGGCTGGAGCAGTCGGGTGCGGCCCAGGGTGCGCGCCTGATGGTGGAAAAGCCCTTCGGCCACGATCTGCAATCGGCGCGCTGGCTGAACCGGGTGCTGCATCTGGTATTCGATGAGCAGTCGATCTTCCGCATCGACCATTATCTCGGCAAGGAGGCGATCCAGAACCTGCTCTATTTCCGCTTCGCCAATTCCTTTCTCGAGCCGATCTGGAACCGCAATTTCGTCGAAAGCGTGCAGATCACCATGGCCGAGGATTTCGGCGTCGAAGGCCGCGGCCGCTTCTACGACGAGGTCGGCTGCATCCGCGACGTCATCGAGAACCATTTGCTCAACATCCTGTTGCTGCTCGCCATGGAACCGCCCGTTGGCCGCTCGGCTGACGATCTGATCGACGAGAAGGTGCAGGTTCTGCGGGCAATCCGGACACTGACCAAAGACGATGTCGTGCGCGGCCAATTCAAAGGCTATCTCCAGGAGCCCGGGGTGGCGCCGAATTCGCCGGTCGAGACCTTCGCGGCGGTGCGTTTCTTCGTCGACACATGGCGCTGGCAGGACGTGCCCTTCTTCATCCGCGCCGGCAAATCGATGCCGGTGCACGCCACCGAGGTAATCGTGCGGCTGAAGCGGCCGCCGCTCGACGTCTTCGACCCGATCAAGCCCGACGACGCCAACCACGTGCGCTTCCGCATCGATCCGCAAGTAGCGATCTCGATCGGCGCCCAGCGCAAGGCCGCCGGTGACGACATGATCGGCGAGCAGGTCGAGCTGACCGCGCTCGACGACAGCAAGGACGACATGCCGCCCTATGAGCGCCTGATCGGCGATGCCATGAACGGCAACGGCCAGTTGTTCACCCGCCAAGACGCCAGCGAGCTTGCCTGGCGGATCGTCGGCCCGGTGCTTGGCGACACCACGCCGCCCCCGCGTTATGAGCCGGGGACATGGGGGCCTGCCGATGCGATGGCCGGGTTTGGACCGCCGAACGGCTGGATCAATCCGGCGAAATGAATTGGAGAGGCGACGCAATGGCCAAGGTGGCGAAAAAGCCGGCACAGGACAGCGAAAAGATCGTGCTTGCGATCGATATTGGCGGCTCCCATGTCAAGATCCTTACCAGCGCCGGCGGCGAGGAGCGCAAGGCCGATTCCGGACCCGGGCTGACGCCGCAGCAGATGATCGCGGCCGTGCAGGCACTCGCCGATGGCTTGCCCTACGACGTCGTCTCGATGGGTTATCCCGGCCCGGTGCATCACAACCGGCCGCTGACCGACCCGGCCAATCTCGGAAAGGGCTGGGTCGGATGCGACTTCGCAGCGCAGTTCGGCAAGCCGGTGAAGGTGATCAACGACGCGTTGATGCAGGCTGTCGGCAGCTACGAGGGTGGGCGCATGCTGTTCCTGGGTCTGGGAACGGGCCTGGGTGCTGCGATGATCGTAGACAACGTCGCCCAGCCGATGGAGCTCGCGCATCTTCCTTACAAGAAGGGCCGCAGTTTCGAGGACTATGTCGGCGAACGCGGCCTGGAGAAGCGCGGCAGGAAGAAATGGCGCAAGCACGTCTTCGACGTCATCGAGCGGCTTCGCGCCGCCATGCAGCCTGACTATGTGGTCATCGGCGGCGGCAATGTCGACGAACTCGACGAGTTGCCTGCCGGTTGCAGGCGCGGCGACAACACACGCGCCTTCGAAGGTGGGTTTCGACTGTGGCGCGACAAATCCCTGATTATCTGATATTATGGCGGTTTGGGGTCAGACCTGTTGAACCGACCCTGCCGTTAGTATTGTTATTCAAAATAATGTGCGACGTGGCTCGGCGTCATTGCGTTACGCAGATTTGCCGACTAGGAACTCTATGACCCCCACGGACGGAGAAAATAGATTGACCGACGACAGCAACAAGGCCCGCAAGGACATCGACCTTCTCGAGCTGACCGCTCACATCGTGTCCGCCTACGTCGAGAAGAACCGCTTGCCCGCTTCCGGCCTCGGCGATCTCATCGCGAGCGTCAGCGCGTCGATAGGTGGACTCGGACAACCCGCCGTTCCGGTGGCAGCGCCGCTGATCCCCGCGGTCAACCCAAAGAAATCGGTAACGCCGGACTACATCGTCTGCCTTGAGGACGGCAAGAAGTTCAAATCCCTGAAGCGCCATATCGGTGTTCATTTCGGGCTGACACCGGACGCCTACCGCGCCAAATGGGGCTTGCCGGCCGACTATCCGATGGTTGCCCCCAACTATGCGGCCTCGCGCTCGCAACTGGCGAAGGCAATCGGCCTCGGCCGTAAGGCCGCCCCGCCGGCGCCCGTCAAGAAGACCAGGAAGCCCAAGGCCACGGTCTGACACGCCGTTCGACGCCCGGCGGACATCTCTCTGATCGCTTCAGGTTTGCGCTGCCCTCATCGCCCTGCCGGGCACTTCTCCCCGTATAGTGACGGGGAGAAGGACGCCTTCGAAAAGAATTTCGCCAATCTCACCTGGAAACCCTTGATCCAGAGCCGATTTTTGCGCGCGCCCCGCACCGAACTGCGCTAAAAAGCGCTGTGGTCGGACCAGCGCCCATTGTGGAAGAGCCCCGCCGGCCGATACACAGTCTCGCCGGGGCCATTCACAAATGACAGCCGAACAAACATCACCCGACCAGCGCTATGCCGCCTTCCGCCACAAACCCTTCCTGAGCTATTGGGCGGCGCGCTTCCTCTCCACATTCGCCACCCAGATCGTATCCGTCGCCGTCGGCTGGCAGGTGTATGACCTGACCCGTGATCCGTTCGATCTCGGGCTTGTCGGCATTGTCCAGTTCCTGCCTTCGCTGCTGCTGGTGCTGGTCACCGGGGTGGTCGCCGACCGTTTCGGACGCCGTCTGATTATGGCGCTGACGGTCCTGCTGGAGGCGATCTGCGCGCTGGCTCTGCTGCTGCTGACGCTGCGCGGCCTTAGCGGACCGGGCTTGATCTTCGGCGTGCTCGCCATGTTCGGCATCGCGCGCGCCTTCTTCGGACCGGCCGCAGCGTCGCTGTTCGCCAATCTCGTGCCACCAGAGGATTTTGGCAACGCAATCGCCTGGAATTCGTCAGCCTGGCAGACGGCAACCATCATTGGACCCGTCGCCGGCGGCCTGCTCTACGGGCTTTCGGCCGAAGCAGCATACGGCACCGCTGCCGTTCTGATGTTTGTCGCCGCGGTGCTGATCTTCACCATCCCGAAGCCAGCCCAGCGCAGCGAGACCGACAAGCCGACGATGCAGACCCTGTTTGCCGGCTTCGGCTATATCTGGAGCGAGAAGATCGTGCTCGGCGCCATTTCGCTCGATCTGTTCGCCGTGCTTTTGTCCGGCGCCACAGCACTGCTGCCGGTCTACGCGCGCGACATCCTCGAACTCGGCCCGTGGGGCCTCGGACTGTTGCGCTCGGCACCGGGCATCGGCGCCATCTGCGTTGCCATCTGGCTGGCCGGACATCCGATCCGCAACCACGCCGGCCTAGTGATGCTCGGCTTCGTCGCGCTGTTCGGCACCTTTACCGTGGTGTTCGGCCTCTCCACCATCACCTGGCTGTCGATCGCAGCACTCGCCTTGCTCGGCGCCACCGACATGTTCAGCGTCTATATCAGAGAGACGCTGATCCAGCTGTGGACCCCGGACCAGGTGCGCGGTCGCGTCAACGCCGTCAACCAGGTCTTCGTTGGCGCCTCCAACGAGCTCGGCGAATTCCGCGCAGGCACCATGGCGGCGTTGATCGGCACCGTGCCCGCGGTGGTGATTGGCGGCGTCGGCGCAGTCATTGTCGCCGGGTTGTGGGCGGTGCTGTTCCCGCAGCTGCGCAAGGTGCGCCACCTCAACGGGCGAAACTGATCCAGAGCGCACTGATCCGGGCGCAGCAGACGGCAGAGGTGATCGAATTCGGGCGGATGGGTCGTCTGCGGGCGATGCCCAGCGAGGACCGCGCCAACGACGAAGGCGACCCCGCGGCGTCACCGTCGAGGTGCCCGTCCAAGCGAGCTGCTAGCTCACAATTTGTTCGGCGGCAGCTTCTTCGAGGCCAGCTGCCGCTTGGGCGGCAAGACCGCGGGCCGCTGCTTGTGAATCGTAAAATTCCTCGAGTGCATAGACCCTGCCCCACCGCAGGGTGAACACGTGGAGACCACGGTTGACGTACGACGCGTCGCCGTTGAGCAGCGTTGCGGTGCCGTCCCATTGGGCAAATACGGTGGTATGCCACGGCCAGCCCTTCACCCAGATATGGTTGACCGTGAGATGGAGATTGGGCAGGACGCGGCCGAGGCGCTCAAACCAGCGGCGCACGGCTTCTTTGTCGTGGCGCTCACCGCCAAGCGCGTGGGCGCCGGAAACGCGGTGACGGACACGCGGCACGAGTGCTTTCACCGCCTCATTCCAGCGATGGTTGTTGACGTGGTCGAAGCTCTGTCGGATCGATTTCTCGACAAAATAACTGTATAGCATTTGACCTCTCCTCCAAACTTATTCGATGGCGTGATCGAGGGCACCGTGTGGCGCTCCCGTCCGGTGATTTTTGACGACGTTCGCCGCCACGCCCGCCAGCAAGATGGCGGGTCTGTTTTTCATGCCCATCGCCTCATCTCGAAATAGATTGCGTTCGTCCTCTATAAGGGTTATAGATTACGAATGCAATCTAAAAAAGGAGATGATGATGCGCGTGAGTCGCATGCAGGCCGCGGAAAACCGTGAAACCGTGATCAATGTGGCAAGCCGCCTTTTTCGGGAGCGCGGCTTTGACGGCATCGGCCTTAAAGATCTTATGAAGGGAGCCGGTCTGACCCAGGGCGCCTTTTACAAGCAGTTCGCATCAAAGGAGGACCTGGCGGCGCAGGCGTCCAGGCGGGCGATGGAGAGCGCCACTCACCGATGGTCGGCCGCGACTGCGGCAAAGCCTGAGGATCCGCTCGGCGCGGTGATCGCATTCTACCTCAGCATGGGCCATCGCGGAGAAAAGATGGACGGCTGCCCGGTCGTGGCGCTCGGCTCGGATGCCGCCAGACAGGGTGCCGAGGTCAAGGCGTCATTCGAGGCCGGGATCAGGGAATACCTTGAGATGCTCGGCAGTTGGGTTAGCGAGGCCGACGGCGAGGAGGCTGGCGGCAAGACCATGGCCATTCTCTCGACAATGGTCGGCGCGGTGCTGCTCTCGCGCGTCGTCAACGACCCCGATCTCGCGCAGGCTTTTCTGGATGCGGCGACCGATCAGGTTCGCGAAGCAGTCGCCGCTTGAACGGCGTAGGCAACGCTGGCGGCGCACCCAAATTGATAGGAGAGCAGATGCGACGAATTGTCGTTACAGGCATGGGAGCGGTCACGCCCCTTGCTGCCAATGTCGAAGCGTCCTGGTCACGCCTCCTGGCCGGTCGCTCGGGCATTCGTAGACTTTCGGACGATGTCGTGGGAGACCTGCCGGCGAAGATCGGCGGCGTGGTTCCCTCCTTGGAAGAAGATCCGGACGCTGGTTTCGATCCCGATGCCATCCTGGCTGCGAAAGATCGCCGCAAGGTGGATCGGTTCATTCTCTTTGCGCTGGCGGCGGCAGAAGAGGCGCTTGCGCAGGCGAAATGGAAGCCTGCCTTGGAAGCGGCTCGCCTGCGCACGGCAACGATCATTGCTTCAGGGGTCGGCGGGTTCCCAGCCATAACCGAGGCGGTGCGCACGGTCGACGGGCGCGGCGTCCGCCGTCTCTCGCCTTTTACGGTGCCGTCCTTCCTGGTTAACCTTGCGGCAGGCCACATCTCGATCCGCTATGGTCTCAAGGGGCCACTCGGCGCACCGGTGACGGCGTGCGCGGCCGGCATTCAGGCGATCGGCGACGCGGCCCGTCTTATCCGCGCCAATGAAGCCGATATCGCCGTGTGCGGCGGCACGGAAGCATGCATGAACATCGTCAGTCTCGGTGGGTTTGCTGCCGCACGCTCTCTTTCCACCGGCTTCAATGAGACGCCGGCTCAAGCCTCGCGCCCCTTCGACACGTCGCGGGACGGCTTCGTCATGGGTGAAGGGGCCGGCATCCTGATTATCGAGGAACTGAGCCACGCGCTTGCGCGCGGCGCGAAACCACTCGCCGAGCTCGTCGGCTACGGCACGACGGCGGATGCTCATCACGTCACCTCCGGTCCCGAGGACGGCGACGGCGCGCGCCGAGCCATGGAGATCGCGATTGCCCAAGCCGGCATTTCGGCGCGTGAGGTATCTCATCTCAATGCGCACGCGACCTCCACGCCAGTCGGTGATCTCGGGGAAATCGAGGCGATCAAAAGAATCTTCGGCGCAGATTCCAGCATAGCTGTCAGCGCAACCAAATCGGCGACCGGACACCTGCTCGGAGCCGCCGGCGGGCTTGGAGCCATCTTCGCAATCCTGGCGCTGAGGGATCAAGTGGCGCCACCAACCCTTAATTTGAGCGCTCCGGATCCAGCGGGCGACGGGATCGACTTCGTCGCAAACCAAGCCCGGCCGATGGGAATGGACTACGCGATCTCCAACGGCTTCGGCTTCGGAGGCGTCAATGCCAGCGCGCTATTCCGGCGCTGGACGGACGAGCTCGCCGGCGCAAGCATCGCAGAGTCCGGTGATTGACTTCCGACCGCCTGGCAGCCCGGCGCTTGCGATCGCGGATGCTATTCGGGTGTTGCAACGCGAATCGGGCGGGTGCCGATCTTTGCCCCTGTGACGGCATCCACGGCCACCGGCTCGATTTCTTCTCCTGTCTCTGCGTCGACGTATCGCGCCAACCTGCCTTCGCCGCGGTACTGGCGTCCCCACGCACCCAGTAAGATGAGCACCGGCAAGAAATCGCGTCCGGCCGCCGTCAGCACATACTCATCGCGCGGAGGCCGCTCCGAGTAGCGCCGCTGTTCCAGAAGTCCCTCTTCCGTCAGCGTCGCCAGCCGCCGGGTCAGAATGGTGGGAGCGATGCCCAGACTTTTCCGGAACTCGTCAAAGCGCGTGAGGCCCAGGCTCGCGTCGCGAAGGATCAACATGCTCCACGCATCGCCGACGCAGGTGAGGCCGCGGGCGATCGGGCAAAAGGCATCGGAAAGATTTTTCATGTTAATATCATTTTGATAGTGACTTAATATCGAAATGATAGTAACATCTTTTTGAAATGCAATCCAGCACAAAGAAGGAGTGACCCTCATGAACAGGACCAACCCGGAATTTAACCGTCAGAGCGCGCAACCGATGCATCATGTCGCCGCCGGCCAGCCGAGATCGGCGCCATCCAAACGGAGCCTCGCGATGATCAACCTTATTGGTGGCGTGGCGGCATTCTTCCTGGCCGCGTCCCCGTTGCATGCCGGTGAGCTGTCGGCCATGGCCGGGGAGAGTATCGATCTCGGCGGTTTTCGCGGCGTCGTACACTACACCGACGAAAATGACGGCTATCGGGTGATCGCAACGATAGCGGAAGGAGAGACCGGGATTCCCTTGCGCTTCTCGGCCACTCTCGCCGAAGGGCAGTCGGCTACGATATCCGTGCCGCGGAAATTGGGCGAGCCTGAGCAAAACCTCGAGATTTCGCGCTCCGGCGACAAGCTTACCGTCACCGAGGTGGGACCAGTGTCCAACCAGCAAACTGGGGCCATTGCCGAGTAATGGCCTCATCGGAGCGGGGGCGTGCGCCTATCTCCATTTGCGCACGCCTGCAGCCGGCAAATCCAGCACAAAGAAAGAAGTGATTTCCATGAACAACACCAATCTAGGCGTCGCCCTGGTGACGGGCGCATCCACCGGCATCGGGCACGCAACGGCCAAAGCCCTGCAGAACGCGGGCTTTCGCGTGTTCGGAACCAGCCGTCGTGCGGTCGCCGAACGATCCGACGGCGTTACCATGCTGACCTGCGACGTCACCGATGACGCGTCCGTTGCGAAACTGGTCGATGACGTGTTGGCTGAAGCCGGGCGTATCGACCTGCTCGTCAACAATGCCGGCGTCGGCCTGCTCGGAGGCGCAGAGGAGTCCTCGACCGTCCAGGCTCAGGCGCTGTTCGACGTGAACGTCTTCGGCGTTCTCCGCGTGACCAACGCAGTCCTGCCGACAATGCGCCGTCAAGGGACGGGCAGAATCGTCAATTTGAGTTCTGTGCTGGGTTTGATCCCAGCACCCTATTCCGCGCTCTATGCGTCGACCAAACATGCCATCGAGGGCTATTCCGAATCGCTCGACCACGAACTGCGCCCTCTCGGAATTCGAGTCGTGTTGGTCGAGCCTGCCTATACCCGTACGTCATTTGAAGAAAATCTCGCCAGGCCGGACCAGTTGCTTGAAATCTATGACGCTGCGCGCGCTGGCATGGATGTGATCCTGCGCAAAGCGATGGAAACAGGTGATGCTCCCGAAATTGTAGCCGGGACGGTCTTGAAAGCAGCGACCGATTCCGTTCCGAGGAGGCGCTATGCGGCGGGAAAAATGGCACGCCAGGTCAGTTTCCTGCGCCGTTTCGTCCCCGCATCCGCATTCGACAAAAGCCTGCGAAAGCAGAACGGCCTGCCGGTCTGACGTCAACGACATCCTGCTTCGGTCGAACCGGCAGGAATTGTAGGCGCTTCAGGCGGCACTGATCCAGGCACGGGGGCCGCGAACACCGTGCCCATGTGCTGCCGGTGCGCTACGCGGTCATGCTGCCTCCGCGCCTCGCGCGGACGCCTTGAAGAGGTTGCCGCCGATGGCGCGCGCGGCGCTGAAATGAGAGGCCGGATCCTGCGTCTCCGAGCCGAGCAGGAGCTCGGACGTCACGACGGACGCACCACAATAATCGAAGATGCCATGGTCGATCTGCGTCTTCATGGCTCCGAAATAGCCGTGCCGCGCATAGGTTCGCAAATTGGCGCCGCCGATGGCAACCAAATGAACCCGGAGGTGGCGAAGCCTCTTCACCAGTTTGGCGTCCGGGCCTTCATCGTAAGCCCAACCGTTCGCGAATACCCGATCGATCCATCCCTTGAGAAGCCCCGGCATCGACCACCAGTAGACGGGATAGACCAGCACAAGAGCATCGGCGCGATCGATCCTCGCTTGCTCGGCGGCAACATCGGCTGAGGGCGGTGCTCCCTTGCGATGAACGGCGAGATCAGTCGCGGTGAACCTTGGATCGAAAGCTTCCGCCGCAAGGTCCGCAATTTCGAAGGAATTGCCGGGATCGGATAGGGACACACCCTCGGCGACATGCCTGGCGACGCTATGGCTGAGCGAGCTGGGATCGGGATGCGCGATAACGATCAGCGCGTGCATATCAAAACTCCTGCTGATTGGTTGCGGCCGAAGGGCCAGGCTTATATACTCTTAGTAAGTTACTAATGGTACATAAGCATGTCAAGCGCCGGATCAAGGGAGCAGACTTCCCATTCGCGACCGCGTCGCCGCCTGTCGCGGGAGGAACGGCATCGCCAACTTCTGGACGTCGCATGGCGGCTGATCGGGGAAGAAGGAACGGAAGCCTTGACGCTCGGGCGGCTGGCCGAGCAGTCGGCTGTTACAAAACCCGTCGTTTACGACCATTTCGGCACGCGGTCCGGGCTGCTGGCGGCGCTCTACCGGGAATTCGACGCGCGCCAGAATTCGCTCATGGACGCAGCGCTTCAGGCGAGCGAACCGACCTTGACGGGCAGAGCCGCGGTCATCGCGTCTTCCTATGTCGACTGCGTGCTTCTCCAAGGCCGCGAGATACCCGGTGTCATCGCGGCGCTGGCCGGTTCGCCTGAGCTTGAAAGGATCAAGCGCGACTGCGAGACGGCGTTCATCGAGAGGTGCCGGATTGCGCTTGCCCCATTCGCCGGAACTGGTGCTGTCGCTTCAGCGGGCCTCTGGGCGATGCTCGGCGCAGCCGGGGCCCTGTCCTATGCTGCCGCGACCGAAGAAATCACGGCCGCGCAGGCGCGGGACGAACTCTTCGAAACAATCGTCGCAATGGTCGCCAGAAGCGCGCCCCGGCATACGTTAGGCCGCAGTCTCATAACCTTTTAATCCAGTAGCGAAGAGCAAAATCCCTCAGATCAACCAGCGACGCATCACAAGGCTCCCTTCCAGAGCCCTGAATGCTCACCTGGCAAGCAGTTTTATGAGTTTACGGCCTAGGACGACACCTTGTAGATTGGACACATGGCGCTCAAACGGATGGACAACGTAGGAATCGTCGTCGATGACCTCGAAGGGACGATCGATTTCTTTCGCGAGCTCGGTCTTGAGCTCGAAGGGCGGGGCACGATCGAAGGAGAATGGGCCGGACGGGTCACTGGACTGGGCGATCAGCGCGTCGAGATTGCCATGATGCGCACGCCGGACGGCCACGGCCGGCTCGAGCTATCCCGCTTCCTCACGCCGCCTGCCGTCGCGGATCACCGCAACGCCCCGGTTAACGCTCTAGGCTACCTCCGCGTCATGTTCGCCGTGGACGACATCGACGAGACGCTTGAAAGGCTCCGCAATCGCGGCGCGCAGCTCGTAGGCGAAGTAGTCCAGTACAAGGACGCGTATCGGCTCTGCTACATCCGCGGGCCTGAAGGGCTTCTCATCGGGCTCGCCCAAGAACTCAGCTGAGCGCAAGACGACGACAATGACGAAGGGCGACCAGCGAGCGCGTCTCACAAAGGGTCAGCTGTTAGACTAGATTAGGACAGCGCGGGCTTGCCGAAGATCGTCTGCAGGAATTCGCCGAGCCAGCGCTTCAGATGCATGTCCCAGATCAGCCGGCCGCCGAGGTGGTCGCGGCCGGGCTGCGCGCCGGGCAACTCGAAGCGGTGCGCGCCGCGAACGACCCAGCGCTGCATCATCGCCCGGGTCAATTCGCCATGGAACTGGATGCCCCAGGCATTGTCGCCATAACGAAAGGCCTGGTTGGGATAGGTTTCGGCCGTCGCCAGCAGCGTCGCGTCTCGCGGCAGCGAAAAGCCCTCGCGGTGAAACTGGTAGACCATGTCAGGCCAGTGCATCAGCTTCCGGCCATCCTCCGTCGCCTTCAGCGGATACCAGCCGATCTCGACCAGCCCCTCGCCATGACCCTCGACCTTGCCGCCAAGATGATTGACCAGCATCTGCGCGCCGAGGCAGATGCCGAGCAACGGCCGGTTCTCCCTGAGCGGAACTTTCAGCCAGTCGGTCTCGCGGCGGACGAAGTCATCCTCGTCATTGGCGCTCATCGGTCCGCCGAACACCACGGTTCCGGCATGACCGTCCAGTGTTTCCGGCAAGGCGTCGCCGAGCGGCGGGCAGCGGAGATCGAGGTCGAAGCCTTCTTCGATAAGCATGTGGCCGACGCGCCCGGGGCTCGAACTCTCCTGATGCAGCACGATCAGGATTTTTGGTCTCGGCCTCGGCGTGGATGGCATGGGGATCCCGTCTATTCGTCGCTCGACGTTCCGGTGGCGCCCGGCGCTTCGGCCGCCGCCTTGCGGCGTGCCTCGACGCGGTCGCGGCGTTCGACGCCGATCAGCTCGGCGACCCGCCAGACGATATTGTCCTCAAGTTCATGCAATTCGCCATCGGCATAGACGATTTCCCACATCAGGCCGATGAAGGCTTTTCGCGCGTCCGGATCGAGCTGGCCCTTCAACACGCTGGTGAAGGCGTAGAGGTCGATCGCCTCATTGTCGGCCCGCTCGCCGGCGGCGGCCAGCGCGTCGAGCTCGTCGCCGCTGATCGAATAGCTTTCCGCCAGCACCGCCTTGAAGCGCTCCCATTCGGCATCCTGACGCACGCCGTCGGCACTCATCACATGGTAGAGAAGGGCGGATGCGGCAACGCGCGGATCATCGGCGTTGTTGCGGGCGCTGCCACCTGCTGGCAGGTCCTTCAGAAACGACAGAACACGTTCGAACATGTGATTCTTACTTCCCATCGGCCAAAACTATCAAGCTCAGCCAAATCAAAACAACCGAAACTTGCGTGGTGATTTTTGGTCTTCGTCGTCCGGATCGACGCCAGGATCGTCGGGCAGCCGGGCCAGTTCCTCCGCCGGTTCGACAGATTCGGCATCCGGCGGCACCGCGGCAAAGGCCGCGGCGGTGACCGGCGCTACCTGGTCTTCGTCACTTTCCGATGCCGTCGCGGTGGTCGGTCTTTCGGCCGAAACAGCGGGGTTCAGCTCGATCACATTTTCCTTTGCCGGCTTGATTGGCGCCGCAATGGTCGGCACCGTGGCATCCGCCGCGTCCTCATTACTGTCGATGAGCTGCCCCAGCCGCTCCATCG
>NZ_RZTA01000033.1:0-59205 GCF_004023115.1 Mesorhizobium sp. M6A.T.Cr.TU.017.01.1.1 | reverse complement strand
GAGCCGCTGCCGGCCAGGGCCGAATTGAAGGTCGATGTCGTGCTGCTGGCCGCTGGCCGCTCCAGCCGAATGGGCGGCCCGAACAAGCTGCTGGCGCTGTTCGACGGCAAGCCGCTGGTGCGCCGCACCGCCGAGCGCGCGCTCGACTCGAAAGCCTCTGATACAATCGTCGTCACCGGCCATCAGCGCGAGCGGGTGCGGACGGTATTGTCGGGCCTCGACGTGACCTTCGCCGACAATCCGGATTTCGCTGACGGCCTGTCTTCATCGCTGAAGGCCGGCATCGCGCGGGTCAGCGGCGACGCCGCCGGCGCCATGATCGTTCTCGGCGACATGCCGGGCGTTTCGTCGGCCGACCTCGACAGGCTGATCGACGCATTCCGCAAGTCCGAGGGCCGATCGGTCGTGCGGGCCTCGCATGGGGGAAAGCGAGGCAATCCGGTGCTGCTGCCGCGCTCGCTGTTTGCGGCGATCGCTCATCTCGAAGGCGATACTGGCGCACGCCATCTGGTCGAGGCCGAGGGGCTTGATGTCGTCGATGTCGAGATCGGCAAGGGGGCGTCCATCGATGTCGACACCCGCGAGGCTCTGGAAGGTGCCGGCGGCGTGCTGCAGGATTGACAAACCGAAGCCGAAAAACGCATGCCTGGGGGCATGGCTATTCGTACCGTCCTACCCCCCTCTGGCCTGCGCCCTGCTGATTTCGATGTTTTTCTTGTTTTCCTTCGCCGCTTACGCCGATGCCGTCGAATTGAAGCCCTTCAAGGACGATCTGTTCGCTTATCCGGCCATCCTCTCGTCCGCAAACAACGGCGCCTATACGGTGATCGACTATCGTGAACTGCGCGATATCAACGCCCGCGACGAAATACCGGAGCGCCGCGCGCATGCACAGTATGTCGACACCGGTGTGCGCAAGATGCAGCAGGATCTGTCCCTGAAGACCGATGCCGGCAGTATCCGCCACGTCGCCGTCGGCCGCACGCAAGGTGCTGCCATCATCGTGCTCTACCTGCACGGGCAGGGCGGCAGCCGCAAGCAGGGCGTCGACGACTTCACCTTCGGTGGCAATTTCAACCGCATCAAGAATCTGATGGCCTCCAACGGCGGCCTCTATCTCAGCCCGGATTTCTCCGATTTCGGCGACACGGGTGCTGCTCAAATCGCCGCGCTGATCGGCCATTATGCCGAACAGTCACCGAATGCGAAAATCTTCGTCGCCTGCGGCTCGATGGGCGGCGCATTGTGCTGGAAGCTAGCCGGCCGCAAGGACATGGGCGGCCGCATCGACGGGCTGCTCCTGCTTGGTTCGCTGTGGGATGAAACTTTCTTCTCCAGCCCCGCCTACAAGCGCCGTGTTCCGGTTTTCTTTGGCCAGGGCAGCAAGGACCCGGTGTTTCCAGTCGAGAAACAGGAAGCCTTCTTCCGTTCGATACTGGCCAAATCGAAAACTTATCCGGCCCGCTTTGTCCGCTTCGAGACCGGCACGCACGGCACGCCGATCCGCATGACCGACTGGCGCGGCACGCTCAACTGGATGCTGTCGAAGGCCCCTTAAGGCGCGGTGTTGTAGTCCACCACCGCCTGCGGCTTGATCTCGCCGTCATAGGAGGCGTCGACATCATACTGCACCAGCGAGAAATTGCCGTTGCGAAACAGATAGGTCCCGGCTGACGAGGCGTCACCGACGCCGCGCCACTTGTTGAGGGACGAGATCGTCTTGGTGGCGTCGTCATATTCGGAATTGACCAGCTGGTCGTCGGTCTGGAAGCCGATGACGTTGATCGCCTCGACCTTGCCTTCGCTATTGTTGTTCTCATAGTGGATATCGAGTTCCGGCGAGGCGAACTGCAACTGCCGGACACCTGATACGTCGTCGTAGATATAGTAGACGGCACTCTCATTGTAGGCAGCCATCGAGCAGAAGAAGCGGAATAGCCGCGTCTCGCGTTCGGGCTCGTCGGCCTCGGCGCCGGCATCCTTGTAGCGGAGGGAGTAGGCATCCGGCTCTCCCAAAGGCTCGCCGCCAGGCATTTCCTTGTCGCATTGTTCGCCATAGGTCGCCGCAAACGCCTTCTTGGCCTGCTCCAGCGCCGCATCCTTCTTCGGCGGCGGTGGTCCGTCGCCGCAGCTTTCTGGCATGGCGTTCTCGAAATCGGCCTTGGACGGCTTCAGCGCGCCCTTGTCGATGAAGATCGGGCGGAACGGCGGTTCCTGGATCGAGGCATTGACCTGGCGCAGCGTGTAGCAGCCGGCAAAGACATTTTCGCTGCCGTCCTTGGCCGTTGCCCGGATGGCGACCGGAACATTGTAATAGATGCTGCCGGCCGCCCCGTCGTCCGATACGGCGCCGGTTTTGACGTCGACCCTTTCGGTGCCGTCATAGCCCTTGACGAACGCGTCGAAATCCTTGGCCGGCTTGGTGTCGCCGAAATAGTCCCAGGCGCGCGCGAATTCTTGCCGGTTGATGGCACTGTAGAGCGAGCGGATGACCGCTTCGGCGTCCGACCTGTCATCGACATAGGGCGCTTCGGCGGCGAGCACTGGTTGGCCTGTCACGGCCAGGGAGAAAAAAGCGGTCGCTGCGAAAAGGGCGCTTCTCATCGGGAATCTCCACCAGATGGGAAATCCTATCATACCGATTGCGGCGACGTGGTGACGCTTGAAGAATCGGCTGCGAAGGCGCTACGTCCCGCCGTCGGCGTTCCCGCCGGATAGGAGATTCACGTGACCATATCGATGTACGAAGCGTCTGTGCCGGTGTTTTCGGCCAGGTTGAAGGCGCTATCCAACGTGCTGAGCATCGCCGAGCAGAATGCGCTCGACCGCAAGATCGATCCGCAGGTGTTTTTGACGTCGAGGCTGGCGCCGGACATGTACGCGCTGACCAGACAGGTGCAGATCGCCACCGACCACGCCAAGGGCGCCCCATCGCGGCTTGCCGGCCGCGAGGTGCCCAAATACGAAGACAACGAGGCGAGCTTTGCCGATCTCCAGGCGCGTATCGCCAAGACCGTCGACCATCTGGCGACATTCTCGACTGCCGATATGGACGGCTCCGATGACCGAATGATCGAGCTGAAGCTTGGCCAACGCGAATTCTCGATGGCCGGCATGCAATATCTGCTGCATCTCGCCATGCCCAACTTCTATTTCCATCTGACCACCGCCTACGACATCCTGCGCCACAATGGCGTGCCGCTGAGCAAAGCGATTTTCATGGGATCGCGTTGAAGAATGGCGAGGAGATATCCCGGTCGAGCCGGGATATCTTGCGGCCTGACTAGCGGGAGGACATTTCGCGGGCGACGCGCGGGAAGTCTGCTGGTTTGATGCCGATGTCCGCACGGTCGGCATTGCTCATCGAGTGAAGCAGCGCCAGAGCCGCGCGGTAGCGCAGACGTTCCTGCGGACGCGGACGGGCGAACATTTCAGTGAGGAAACCCATGATTCAAGCCCCTGGTTGGTCCTCCCCGAGTCCCAATATAGGCAAATCATGACAATTGTGCACTGCAGCATTTGCATGGCAGCCATGCTGCGCAGGTTTTTTCGATCACAATCGACTTGACCGGTGAAACTTCCGGCGCGGGCTGATCGTATAGCTGAACGCCGGCACAGGGCCGGTTTTTCCTCGCCATTCCTGGCGAAATTCCGGACTGCATGAAAATGCAGTCCGGCTTTTTATTGGCTGCCACATAGCCGTTGGAAAAGTTGCCGGCAATTGGCGGTGGGCTTGGAGACAACCCGCGCCTTCCTGTATGCTGCGGCTTCCTCCCGCGCAGCCGCGCAAAAATTCCCGCCGGAGAAAGTTCTATGCATAAACGCCGCCTCGGTCGGTCCGATCTTCTTGTCTCCCAGATCTGCCTGGGATCGATGACCTGGGGCCAGCAGAACACCGAAGCGGACGGCCACACCCAGATGGATCTGGCCTTTTCACGGGGCGTCAATTTCATCGACACTGCCGAGCTCTACCCGATCCCGCCCAAGGCGGAGACGCAAGGCTGGACCGAGAAGATCATCGGCAGCTGGATGAAAACGAGGGGCAACCGCGATCAGGTCATCCTCGCCTCGAAAGTGGTTGGCCGCACCGCCAACGCATGGTTCCGCGGCGGGCGCCCGTCGAAGCTGGTGCGCGCCGACATCTTCGATGCGGTCGAAAAATCGCTGACGAGGCTCAGCACCGATTATCTCGACCTTTATCAGATCCATTGGCCGGAACGGGACGTGCCGTGGGGCGCCAATCCGAACCGTATCGGCGCCGTGGCGCCACGGGCCGATTCCGTTGGCGCGCCGGCCGGCGAGACGCCGATCACCGAGACGCTCGCCGTCTTCGACGAACTGGTTAAGGCCGGAAAAATCCGCCATTTCGGCCTGTCGAACGAGAGTTCCTGGGGCGTCATGCGGTTCATCGCCGAAGCCGACAAGGGCGCCGGCCCGCGCCTGGTGTCGCTGCAGAACGCCTATAATTTCGTCAACCGCAGCTTCGAGGTGAATCTCGCCGAGGTCTGCGAGCGCGAACAGGTTTCCCTGCTCGCCTATTCGCCGCTGGGACAAGGCTACCTGACCGGAAAATACGACCATGGCGCGCGGCCGCTGGGTTCGCGCTCGCAACTCTTTCAACGCGGCCAGCGCTATGAGACGCCCAACGCCGCGGAAGCGCAGCTTGAGTACAACGAGCTGGCGCGCTCTTTCGGCATGGAGCCGGCATTGTTTGCCAACGCCTATGTCACGAGCCGGCCTTTCGTCACCTCGAGCATCATCGGCGCGACGACCATTTCGCAGCTCGAAATGGCGCTGTCTTCCGCCGATGTCGTCTGGACCGAGGACATGCAGAAGGCGGTCGATGCAATCCACCAGCGTGTCGGTAACCCGTGTCCGTGAGCAGACTTCCGGCTCTGTAAAGTGTGATTACCCAATAATTACAATAGGGGGAGAAAAAAGTGAATTTTCCAATCGAGGTCGTGCGCGAGAAATTTCCAGCACTTTCGCTGACTGACAAGGGCCGTCGTCGCATCTATCTCGACAACCCTGCCGGCACGCAGGTGCCGCAAGCGGTTGCCGACGCGGTGTCGCACTGCCTGCTGACCACCAACGCCAATCTCGGCGGCTTCTTCGAAACCACGATCGCGGCGCAACAGGTTGTCGACGACGCCCATGTGGCGATGGCCGATTTCCTCGGTGCTGCGAGCCCGCAGGAAATCATCATCGGCGCCAATATGACGACGCTGACCTATCACATGTCGCGCACGCTCGGCCGCACGATGAAACCGGGCGACGAGATCATCCTCACCCGCATGGATCACGAGGGCAACGTATCGCCGTGGCTGCAGCTGGCTGAAGACGTTGGTCTTGTCGTGCGCTGGCTGGCTTTTGACGAGCAGAGTTGGCAGATCGAGGAGGCGGCGCTTGCCGCATTGCTCACCGACAGGACGCGACTGGTCGCCTTGAACTATGCCAGCAATCTGACCGGCTCGATCAACCGGGTGAAGGCGCTGACCGGCATTGCCAAGCAGACCGGTGCGCTGGTCTATGTCGACGCCGTGCAGTTCGCGCCGCACGGCCTGATCGACGTCAGGGATCTCGGCTGCGATTTCCTGATCTGCTCGGCCTATAAATTCTTCGGCCCGCATGTGGGAATATTGTGGGGCAGGCTGGATGTCATCGATGCCCTGAAACCGTACAAATGCCGCTGTTCGTCCGACGCCCTGCCGGAACGGTTCGAGCTCGGCACGCCGCAGATCGAGCTGATGGCCGGACTGACGGCCGCGGTCGATTACTTTGCAGAGCTGGGAATTGCAGCAGGCGACGGCAGCTCACGCCGCGCCAGGATCGCCAAGGCGTTCGAAGCATCAATAGCTTACGAAAACCCGTTGACTCAAAGGTTGATTGACGGGCTGTCGGCTATTTCAGGCCTGGTCATCCACGGCATCACCGATCCGGCGCGTGTCGGAGAGCGCGTGCCGACGGTCTCTTTCACCGTCGACGGTATCGTGCCGGAAACGATCGTGCGGCAGATGAATGCGGAAAACATCTTCCTGTGGTCCGGCCACAACTATGCTTGGGAGATCGTCCACCAGCTCGGCATCCCGGCCGAGCAGGGCGTCGTGCGCATCGGCATCGCTCACTACAATACGGCGGCCGAGATCGAAGAGACGCTGGAGAGCGTGCACCGTGTCATCGCCATGCTGCGACAGGAGCGATGCTGACGCGACATTCGGCTGATATCACCGCTTCCTGCCGCCGCCGAAGCCGGTGAGGAACGCAGTAAGGTTGTCGCCGAGCTCGTCGCAGAGATAGCCGCCTTCCTGCACGATAACCGTCGGCAGGCCGAGCCCGGCGATGGCCTCGCCGATGCGCGAGAAGCCCGGCGTCGTCACCGACAGCCCGCCGAACGGATCGCCCTCGAAGGCGTCGAGGCCGAGCGCCACCACAAGTGCTTCGGGCGCAAAGGCGCGAATGCGCTGGAAAGTCACGTCCAGCGCTTCGAGAAACGCCGCATCGCCGGATTTGCGTGGCAGCGGCAGGTTGAGATTGTAGCCGAGGCCTAGCCCTTCGCCGCGCTCGTCGGCATGGCCCCAGAAGAATGGATAGAAACGCGCCGGATCGGCATGCAGCGAGACGGTGAGCACGTCCGGCCGCACATAGAAAACGCCTTGCGTGCCGTTGCCGTGATGCAGGTCGACGTCGAGGATCGCCACCCGCGCTGCATTCTTCCGGAGCGCCTGTGCCGCGACCGCTGAATTGTTGATGAAGCAGAAGCCGCCGGCGACATCGGCAAAGGCGTGATGGCCCGGCGGTCGGCACAGCGCATAGGCGGCCGGCGCGCCCGCCATGACAACCTCAGCGGCTTCGACCGCGCTCCAGGCGCTCCACAGCGCGCTCTGCCAGGTCTCACCGGAGATCGGGCAAGCCGTGTCGGCCATGTGGTAGCCGGCCTGGCCGACCGCCGAGGCCGGATAGGAGCCGTTTCGCGCGATCGGGTGGATGTTGGGGATCACTTCCGCCGAAGCGCCCTCGATGCGCTGCCAGCGCGCGAAGATGTGCTCGAGAAAATCGAGATATTCGGGCGTATGCACCGCAGCAACCGGGCCAAGCCCGTGATTTTTCGGCCGTTCGATCGTGCAGCCGACGGCCTTTGCGCCGGCGAGCAGCCGTTCGACGCGCTCCGGTTTTTCCGGATTGGGCTTTTGGGCGCCGCTGGAGAGGAACGCCTTGGGATCGTGGTGCTTCTGTTCTTCGGCATAGAAGGCTTTCATCTTGGCTCCTCATCCTCGGGCGTATCGGCGAAGGCGTAGAACGCGTCGCCGACGATCTTCTGCACCTGCTCGTAGCTCGACCAGGCAATGCCTAGCCTTTCGTAGAAGGCCTTGGCGGTTTCATTGTCGGTGTCGACGGACAGTCTGAGGTAGGCGCCGCCGTCCTTCCGGCATTGCGCCGCGGCACGCCGCAGAAGACGTTCACCGATCTTGCGGCCGCGAAACCGGTCTTCGACATAGAGGTCCTGCACATAGACGCCGGGCCGCCCCATCCAGGTCGAGAAGATCGGGAAATGCAGGCACAGGCCGGCGAACTCGCCGCCGACCTCCGCAATCAGCGTCGAGAAGGCAGGTTTTTCGCCAAACCCATAGGTGCGGAGGTCTTCGGCCGTAGAAGTGATTTCCTCGGGCGCGCCGATATGGGCGCCAAGCCGCAGGATCGCGGCATGGATGGTTTCAACGTCCTCGACGGTGCCGGGCCGGATGATGATGTTTTTGGAGGCTGGATTGGCAATTGTCACGACAAGCGAGGCGGCAAGAGGGGAGTGAAAGCAACCATCTCAGAACGCTACCCTATCGCCACCCTTGAGCGCCAGCATCTCGCGCGCCTCAGTGGGCGTGGCGACGTCCGGCGACAGACCATCGAGCACGCTGCGGATACGCCGCACCTGGTCGGCATTGGATTTTGCCAGCTGGCGGCCGTCGTAGAGGCTGTCCTCCAGCCCGACGCGAACATTGCCGCCCATCGCCGCCGCAATCGAGATCATCGGCATCTGGTGGCGTCCGGCAGCCAGCACCGAAAACTGGTAGCTGTCGTCGAACAGTTTGTCGGCGATGCGCTTCATATGCACCAGATTGTCGGGGTCGGCGCCGATGCCGCCCAGTATGCCGAACACGAACTGGATGAACATGGGTCCCGACACCAGCCCCCGGTCGCGAAAATGCGCCAGCGAATAGAGATGGCCGACATCGTAGCATTCGAATTCGAAACGTGTGCCGCAGCCCTTTCCAAGTCTTTCGAGCACGGTCTCCATGTCGGCAAAGGTGTTCTTGAAGATCGTGTCGCGGGTTGCCTCCAGCAGCTTGGGCTCCCACTCGTGCTGCCACTCTCTTGGCCGGTCGAGCATCGGGAACAGCGCGAAATTCATCGAGCCCATGTTGAGCGAGCACATTTCGGGCTCTGCCCTGAGCGGTGCGGCCAGACGCTGGTCGAGCGTCATCAGCGAGGAGCCGCCGGTGGTGATGTTGATCACCGCATCGGTCGCCTGCTTGATACGCGGCAGGAACTGCATGAACACATCGGGATCGGCCGTTGGCCGCCCGTCCTTCGGGTCGCGGGCGTGAAGATGCAGGATCGAGGCACCGGCTTCCGCCGCTGCGATTGCGTCTGCGGCGATCTGGTCCGGCGTCACCGGCAGATGCGGCGACATTGACGGCGTGTGCACCGACCCGGTGACTGCGCAGGTGATGATGACTTTTCGCGGCGCCATTTTCAGCCTTCGACCGGCAGGTCGAGCTCGCCGGCCAATACTTGCAGCGAGTCGCCGATGATGGCGACGATCTCGCCGATCTGCTCTCGGGTGACGATCATCGGCGGCGCCACCATGAAATTGTCGCCGTCGACGCCACCCTTGACCTTTCGCCCATAGATGATCAGGCCGCGCTCATAGGCGAGGTCGAGCAGGCGCTGGGTGGCCTTCTTCGCCGGTGCGATCGGCCTCAGCGTATCGGGGTCGGCGACCATCTCGGCGCCGGTCAGCAGGCCCTTGCCGCGCACGTCGGCGATGAACGGAAACCGCTTGGCCAGCCCCTTCAACTCGCCCATTAAAAGGTCGCCCATGTCAGCCGCATTGGCGATCAGGTCGAGACGGTCCATCTCGCCGAGCACAGCGAGCCCGGCGGCGCAGGCGAGCGGATTGCCGGCATAGGTGTGGCCATGCTGGAAGCCGCCGGAAGCGAGCAGCGGCTGTACCAGCCGCATCGGCGCCGCCAGTGCGCCGAGCGGCGCGTAGCCCGAGCCCAGTCCCTTCGACAGCGCGACGATGTCGGGCTTGCAGTTCCAGTGGTCGCCGCCGAGGAATTTGCCTGTGCGGCCGGCGCCGCTCATCACTTCGTCGTGGATGAGCAGGATGCCGTAGCGGTCGCAGATTTCGCGGATGCGCGGGTAATAGCTGTCCGGCGCCACTAGCGCCGCGGTGGCAGCGCCGCCGACCGGCTCCATGATGAAGGCGAGCACGCTTTCCGGTCCCTCGGTGAGGATCTTCTCCTCCAGCATGTCGGCGTAGCGGATGCCGCGCTGCTCCATCGAGAGATTGTCGCGGTCGCGCCATGCGGCAGGCGCCGGTACGGTCGGCATGACCTGCATCATTGGTGTGAAGGTTTCGGCCAGCGCATCGTCGCCGGTGACAGACAACGAACCAAGCGTGCCGCCATGATAGGAGGGAAAGCGGGTGATTACTTTCCAGCGCTTGGGCTGGCCTGTCGCCACTGCCCACTGCCGGGCGAGCTTAATGCAGGATTCCGTCGCTTCCGAGCCGCCCGAGACGAAAAAGATGCGGTCCATGCCTTCGGGAAGTTTTCCGGCCAACTCCCGCGCCAGCTCCTCGGCCGGCTCGTTTTCGAAATGCAGCCGGTAGGCGAAGGTGGCGCGATCCATCTGCCGCTTCATCGCATCGAGCACGTTGCGGTTGGAATGGCCGATATTGGCGACCATCGGTCCGCTCGATCCGTCGATGAAGCGGCGGCCGTCCTGCGTCCAGATGTAAATGCCTTCGGCGCGATCAACCAGCGGCCGGCGCAGGCTGGACAAATAGAACAGATGCGACGGCGGGCGCGTTTCGGTATCTGGGGCAGGGCTCTGGGATTTCAGCATGTCAGGACTTTCCAAGATAGCGGTCGAGAACATTTTTGGTGACGCGCTCGACCATCGCGTCCTGCCTTAGCAGGCCGGCGACCCATTCGCAGCTTCCGGCGTGGAACACCTCGCCCTTGCCGCGCGGGAAATTGACGATCATGCCGTTGCTGTGTTTGACCTTGTCGAGATTGGCATCACTCGCGTCGCCGAACAGCGTCTCGGCGGAAAAGCGGCCGTCGGCATCGCCGAGAAACTGGTCCTCGAACGCAATGTCGGCGCTCTCCTCGACCTGGCTGGCCATGCCGACGGCGAGAATTTGCAGCCCATCGGGTGCGCCGCTGTCGGGCGTGGGGTAGGGCAGGCCGCCGCGGATTTCGTGATCGAGCCCGTCGACCTCATAGCCATAGACATGGCTGTCGGCGCCGAGCAGGTCGCCATAGTAGGTGCCTGTGCCGGCGAACGCCCAGTGCTCCGGCCGGTAGATCGGAAAGCCGCGCACGCCGCGCGGCGCGCAACCGCCCCAGCCGGCATAGAGGCCCCTCGTCGCATTGAGCCCGAAGGTCGCGGCACCCGGCCGGCCAATCTCAGGTGCTTCCCAGGAATTGGTGGCGCGGGTCACGTCGCCGCCCCGATAGGCCGGATCCTCGGCGCGGGCGCGGTATTTGTAGCAGACCTGCCGGCGGCCCTCGTCCTCCAGCCGCGTCTGCCACATGAAATTGCCGGCGAAGCGCGCCGCATGGCCGCCGCGCTCGACGTAGGCGTCGACCGCGTCGCGCATCTCCCAGGTCCAGTATTCGTCATGTCCGACGAAGACGACGCAGTCATAGCCGTCGAGGATTTCGGGCGAGAAATGCAGTTCGTGCTGGCTGGCAAGGTCGACGGCATAGCCGGCACGCTCGGCAAAGCGAAAGAAGTGGCTGTCATAGCTTGCCCAGCCGGACGAAGCGTATTTCTTCGAATGGCCGGTGGCGAAGGCCCATTCCATATGCGGATAGCGCGGCACGGTTTTCGGCGGCACGGCAACCTCGAGCGGCACGCGCGGCGCCTCCTTGGGCAGAACAACGAAGCCGCGGCACCACGGCCGCTGCGTCGACACCATTGAGGCATACTGGTCGCGGTTCGGACCGGTGATGCCTTCGTAATGATTGGAGCCGCCCCACGTGTTGTAGGCAAGCCAGGTGCCGGTGGCTGCAACCTGCAGCACACGACCGCGTTTCTTGCCGGGCTGCGGGCCGACGATGAAAAGATGGTGGCAGCGGATCGGCTTGCCGTCGCGCCCGTCCGCCGTCAGCGTGACGCGGTAGGCTCCGGACGGCCAGTCGTCGCCGACGCGGAATTCAAACGACGCATCCCAGCCGCAGCCCACGACCGAACATTGGTCGGGTGTATCCTGCCAGCGCGCCGCGATCCCAGCCTTGTCGAACATTTTCGTTTCGGTGCCGCCGTCGCGGACGATCGACATGCTGCAGCTGGAGGCCGTCGAGCTGACATGCAGCACTACCGTCTCGCCCCGGCGGTATGAAAAACGATCGCTGTAGCACCAGATCTCGCCGTGTTCGCCATCCATCCCCGGCCACTCGTAATAGTGGCCGCGCACGGCTTGCCGGCGCTGGTGGGGCGTCAGTCCGAAATCGGGGAATTCGGTAGGAAGCTTGGTCATGAACGCCTGTGAAGGGTCGAACGCGTCATTTCGACCATCTGGCGGCCAACCGTCAATTGGAAACGATCGGGCCAGCGATAGCTCACAGCCGGCCTTGGCCTTGCCTGCCAAACAGATTATCTCACAAAGGGCGGCCTTTTCCGCCACAGGAGCCGACATGCTGAGAGTGCAAAAGGTCAGGGTGGACGACATCTACGTGCCGACCGCGCGCAAGAAGACACTGCATCCCGAAACCGTCCGGCATCTGGCCGAGGACATTCTGGAAAACGGCATGAAGACGCCGATCCAGGTGCGCCATGACGGCAAGCGCCATATCCTGGTCGAAGGCCTGCACCGGCTGGAAGCGGCGAAGTGGCTCGGCGAGACCGACATCGACGCCTATCTGGTGCAAGCCAAGCGCCACTAAGCTCTCATTCGGCGTTCGCCGGAGTCGGCCTGGCGAAGTTTTTCGCGAGACCCGTGTCGGGCTGCGCGTTGCCCGCTCGTCCTTGAGACGGAAACCGGCATTCAAGCCAACTCTTTTGCAAGCAGTGAGGAGACCATCATGACCACCAAGCTCGACATCGCCCCCAGCTCCGACCGCGAACTGGTTCTCGCCCGCATCATCGATGCGCCGCGCGAGAACGTCTATCGCTGCTGGACCGAGCCGAAGCTCGTGACGCAATGGTTCGCGCCAAAGCCGTGGACGACGCCGCGCGCCGAAATGGATGTGCGCACCGGCGGCTCCAGCCTGGTTGTCATGGCGGGTCCCGACGGCAATGAATTCCCGAATCCCGGCATCTTCCTCGAAGTCGTGCCGGGCAAGAAGATCGTTCTCACCGACGCCTATACGAAGGCGTGGGAGCCGTCCGAAAAACCGTTCATGACGGTCGTGCTGACCTTCGAGGATGAGGGCGAGGGCAAGACCCGCTACATCGCCCGGGTTGCGCATTGGTCCGTCACTGACCGCGAAGAGCACGAGAAGATGGGCTTTCACGAGGGCTGGGGCCAGTGCGCCGACCAGCTCGAAGAACTGGCCAAGCGGCTTTGATGTCAGCAGGACGGGAGGATACCGACATGTCCAGATCGATGTTTTTCGCCATTTTCGCCTCGGCCGCAGCACTGTTCGCCGCGCCGGGCGCCACCAAAGCCGAGGAGGCAAAGCCCGCCATGACGACCGAAACGAAAGCAATGCCGAAGCCGGCGAAATCAGGCCTGCTGCCGATCAACGGCCTGAATTACTATTACGCCGTCTACGGTAGGGGTGAGCCGCTGCTCCTGCTGCATGGTGGTCTCGGCACGATCGACATGTTCGCGCCGATCCTGCCGAAGCTTGCCGAAAACCGCACCGTCATCGGCGTCGATCTGCACGGTCACGGCCGCACTGCGCTCGGCGACCGGCCATTGAGCCTGGAGGCGATGGGCGACGACATGGCGGCAATCGTCAAGGCGCTCGGCTATGAGCAGGTCGATGTCATGGGTTATTCGCTGGGCGGCGGCGTCGCTTTCCGCATGGCCGTCCAGCATCCCGAGGCAGTGCGCCGGCTGGTCCTGGTCTCGACCGGCTATGCCGCCGACGGTTTCTATCCCGAGATGCGCGGCCAGCAGGCGCAGGTTGGCGCGGCGATGGCCGACATGATGAAGGAGACGCCGATGTACAAATCCTACGTGGCGGTCGCGCCGCATCCGCAGGATTTCCCGAAGCTGCTCGATCAGCTCGGCGCCTATATGCGCAAGGACTACGATTATTCCACCGACGTCCCGAAGCTGAAGATGCCCGTCATGCTGGCTTTCGGCGACAGCGACATGTACCGGCCAGAGCACGAGATCAAGTTCTATCAGATGCTCGGCGGCGGACTGAAAGACGCCGGCTGGATGCGCGAGAACCTGTCGCAGAACCGCCTGGCCATCCTGCCGAACCGCACCCATTACGA
Organism: Mesorhizobium sp. M6A.T.Cr.TU.017.01.1.1; assembly: GCF_004023115.1. NCBI lineage: Bacteria > Pseudomonadati > Pseudomonadota > Alphaproteobacteria > Hyphomicrobiales > Phyllobacteriaceae > Mesorhizobium > Mesorhizobium sp. M6A.T.Cr.TU.017.01.1.1. The sequence goes on along the minus strand of NZ_RZTA01000033.1, from coordinate 45,522 downwards.
CGTGTTCTTCGCGCCGGAACTGGTGGCCGCCGCGCTGCCCTTCCTCAATGGCGAGACCAAGGTGAAGACCTGGGACGAGATCGTCAGCGAAACGAACTGACCGCCTGACACATGCCTGCCGGCCGTCTCCCTCGAGATGGCCGGCGACGTTTGTTGCGCGTCGCGCCTGACCACACCGCAAGTTCCGCCTGCCGCATCACGCCAAGAGATGGCGCCATCAAAGCTTTTCAATTGACGCTGCTATGCCGGCAGCTACCTTGCCGTCAATCCTAGGAAAGAGGGGCTCAGGCAATGGCGAAATATCAAGGCGGCTGCCTGTGCGGGGCGGTGCGCTACCGCACTGATGCGGCGCCGATCAACGAGCGCGTCTGCCATTGCCGGCTTTGCCAGAAGGCGCTGGGCGCGGCCTTCAACGCCCGCGTGCTGTTCCGCATCGACGACGTGACGACAGAAGGACCGGTGGCATTGGTGAATTCCTCGCCCGATCTCAAGCGCGGCTTTTGCCCGGGCTGCGGCACGACGCTGTTTTCCCGCCGCGATTCCGTCGGCATCATCGGCGTCACGTCAGGCTCGCTCGACGATCCCTCGATATTCAAGCCGCAGATGCATATGTGGACCGCCTCGAAGCAGCCCTGGGTGCAGCTCGACGACGGCCTGCCGCAATATGAAGGCGCGCCGCCGCCCGCTTAACCTTCTCCCCTTGTGGGAGAAGGTGGATTGGCGCGCAGCGCCAAGACGGTTGAGGGGTGCTGGCCGGAGCGCTGTCGGTGCCAAGCTGGAACACCCCTCATCCGACCTCGCTTCGCGAGGCCACCTTCTCCCACAAGGGGAGAAGGCAAGGGTGCGTGCCCAATTTTTTTCATCCGGGACACGAGATAGCCGGCAAAGCGTCATTGGCGAGCCATCATTGCCACCTATCTATTGGTTGCGGGTCGGCGGTCGAGGAGGCGACGGATGAACGACAGAATCAACACCCTGGATGAGCTTTTGAGCGATCCGATGATCAAGCTCGTGATGGAACGCGATCGCGTGCAGCCGGCGGCGCTTCGCACGCTGCTTGAAGAAAAGGTTCGTCGGGCGGAGGATGATGCGCCGGTCAACCCCGATCGCTTTGTGCCGCCGGCTCACATGGTGGCCGAGACCTGCCACAAGCTATGGCTGTGCAGCTAGGCAACAATGCCGACAGGGTCAGCGGTCTTTCGCGCTGTCCCGCGGACGCTTCGATGAAGAAGCCCCTAACAATTTGATTCAAACTTTGTTGGTAATTTCTCGTTAGTAATCTGGACTGGTTTGTCCGGCGGCGCTGTCTTGCCATCGGTCTGTTGTGTTTTGCGTACAGGTCCAGATGCGGTTATCAGGCGTCGTTATCTTCTCGATCGCAGCGCTGTGCCTTGCCGGCTGCACGTCGACGTCCAGCGTCGACGCGCTGCAAGTGCCGTCCAGCGAGACGACCAGCTCGGTTGTGAGGCCGCCCGCGCCGGTCGCGTCGGTCGGTGCCGCCGATGCCGCACCCGCCTTCGCTCAGGAAGAGGCGATGGACCAAGCCGTGGCGATGGCTCCTCCAGAGCCTGTGGAAAGCATTGAACCACCCGCCGAGCCAATTGCCCTGGTGGCGCCGAAGCGGCTGGCGCGGGCAGCACCGATCCTCGCCGAGCCGGTCCAGCGCTATCGTTTTCGTGACGCCAAGCCGATCAATTTCGGCAGGGCCTCGCCCAGGCACCTCGCCGTTCACGGCGTCGACGTTTCACGCTGGCAGGGCAACGTGAACTGGGACAAGCTGCGCGCGCAGGGCGCGAACTTCGCCTACATCAAGGCGACCGACGGCGGCGATCATCTCGACCCGATGTTCAGGAAGAACTGGCGCAATGCCGACGCTGCCGGCCTCAAGCGCGGCGCCTATCACTTCTTCTATTGGTGCCGCACGGCAGGCGAGCAGGCCGACTGGTTCATCCGCAACGTGCCGAGGGTCGAGGGCGCCTTGCCGCCGGTGATCGATGTCGAGTGGAACGGCGAATCCAGCTGCAAGCGGCGGCCGTCGCGGCAAAAGGTGCTGGAGAAGATGCAGGTGTTCATGGACAAGCTGGAACGCCACTACGGCCAGCGGCCCATCATCTACACCGCACCCGATTTCTACCGCGACAATCTGCGTGGCGCTTTCCCCGACTATCCGTTCTGGCTGCGCGCGGTCGCACAGCACCCGTCAAAGGTCTATCCCGGCCGCAAATGGGTGTTCTGGCAGTATTCCGGCTCCGGCCTGTCGCACGGCGTGAGGGGCCGCATCGACCTCAACGTCTTCCACGGTGACGAGAGAGCCTGGCGGAACTGGGTTGGCGGGCGGCAGATGGTGGCCGAGGCGGAGTAGGCAGTCGCAGAGACCGCATTTGCAGGCCAGCACGACGTGAGTATCGACGGCCCCTGACCGCCTGTCGCGGAATTGTCATGGATCCGTCATCGCATTGAAATGTCGCTCCTCCAAAGCAGGTGGCTTCCATCCGAACAGGAGACGCCACCCGTGCCCCGCCATTCCGCGCTTTTCGTCCTGACGGCAGCGCTTGCTGCCTCCGTTTCGCTGCCGGCCCATGCCGACATGATGTTCAACCGGGTCGCGAGCTTCGCAGTCGCCGGAAACCTCCCGGCGGACGTCGAGAAGGCCACGCCGACTTCGTCCGAGATCATCGCGGCCTCCGAAGACGGCATGACGCTGGTCTATTCCGACAGCCCGCTCGGTGCGGTCGGCTTCATCGACATCACTGACCCCAAGGCGCCCAAGGCCGGCGGCATCGTCAAGATCGACGGCGAGCCGACCTCGGTCGTTGTCCTCGGCGGCAAGGTGCTGGCCGGCATCAACACGTCGGAGAGCAAAGCCAAGCCTTCGGGCAATCTCACCGTCATCGACCTCGCCTCCAAGGCGATCGAAAGCACCTGCGACCTCGGCGGCCAGCCGGACTCGCTGGCGCTGAACAAGGACGGCAAGTTCCTGGCCATCGCCATCGAGAACGAGCGCGACGAAGAGCTGAACGACGGAGAAATTCCGCAGATGCCGGCCGGCGACCTCAAGATTTTCACGCTTGCCGAAGGCCAGCCTGATTGCGCGACGATGAAGACCGTGAACCTGGCGGGCATTGCCGAAGTCGCGGCGGAAGATCCGGAGCCGGAATTCGTCGCTTTCAACGAGGCCGGCGAGATAGCGGTCACGCTCCAGGAAAACAACCACATCGCCATCGTCAACGCCGAAACCGGCGCGATCGTCACGCACTTCTCCGCAGGCTCCGTCACGCTGGACAAGGTCGACACCAAGAAGAACGGCGCCTTGTCCTTCGATGGCAAAATGGAAAGCGTCGCGCGCGAACCCGACGCCGTGAAATGGCTCGACAATGACCGTTTCGTCCTCGCCAACGAAGGCGACTACAAGGGCGGCTCGCGCGGTTTCACAATCTTCAGCAAGATGGGCGAGGTTCTCTACGAATCCGGTCCATCCTTCGAGTACCAGGTCGCCAATGCCGGTCATTACCCCGACGACCGCAACAAGAAGGGCATCGAGCCGGAAGGTCTCGAGACCGGCGCCTTCGGCGAAGACAGGCTGATCTTCGTCGCTTCGGAGCGCGGCTCCGTTGTCGGTGTCTACAAGGACACCGGTGCGGAGCCTCAGTTTGTCCAGATCCTGCCCTCCGGCATCGCTCCGGAAGGCCTTGTCGCGATCCCGTCGCGCAATCTCCTGGTCACCGCCAACGAGGCCGACCTGGTCGAGGACGGGCTCGCCCGCTCGCATGTCATGGTCTACGAGCGCTCCGAGGGTCCCGCCACTTACCCGATGATCACGGCAAAGCTCACAGCAGACGGCACGCCGCTCGGCTGGGGTGCGCTTTCGGCGCTCGCGGCCGGCGAGACTGCCGGCAAGCTCTTCGCTGCGTCGGACTCGTTCTACGCCAACGCGCCCTCGATCTTCGAGATCGACGCCACGCAGACGCCGGCGCTGATCGCCGGCAAGACCATCGTCACGCGTGGCGGCCATCCTGCACAGAAGCTCGACATCGAAGGTCTTGTCGCCGACGGTGACGGCGGCTTCTGGCTGGCCAATGAAGGCGATCCGGCAAAGCTCGTCCCTCACGCCATCCTGCGCGTCGACGACAAGGGCGAGATCAAGCAGGAGATCGGCTTCTCGATGGAACTGCTCGCCCACCAGACCCGCTTCGGTCTCGAAGGCATCACCACCATCGGCGAAGGCGATGACCTGACGCTGGTGATGGCAGTGCAGCGCGAATGGGCCGACGATCCGAAGGGCCAGGTCAAGCTTCTGGCCTACAAGCCGAAGGCCAAGGAATGGTCGGCGGTGCGCTATCCGCTCGAAGCGACCGAAGCTGGCTGGATGGGCCTGTCGGAGATCGCCGCGCATGACGGCAAGCTCTACATCCTCGAACGCGACAACCAGATCGGCGACCTGGCCAAGGTGAAGCGCGTCTATTCGGTGGCGCTCGACGCTTTCAAGCCGGCCAAGCTCGGTGGCGAACTGCCGTTGATAGAAAAGACGCTGGTGCGCGACATCATCGGCGACCTGAAATCAGCCACCAACGGCTATGTCGTCGACAAGGTCGAAGGTTTCACCATCGACAAGAACGGCGACATCTTCGTCGCCACCGACAATGACGGCGTCGATGATTCCTCCGGCGAAACGCTGTTTTTACGCTTGGGCAATATCAGCGCCGTGAACTGAGGGGCAGCTCTTTCCTTCTCCCCCTGTGGGAGAAGGTGTCGCCGAAGGCGACGGATGAGGGGTGTTCCAGCTTGGCACCGACGGCACTCCGTCCAACACCCCTCATCCGTCTCGGCGCTACGCGCCGATCCACCTTCTCCCACAAGGGGAGAAGGGAGAGCGTTGGCATTCCGCGCTTCGGCCAATCTTAAATGTCAGCGATTTGCGTGACGATGGTGCTGGACGGAGCGCCAAGGCTGGGTAATCTTCGCCCCATGCCGCATCAGTCCGTCGCTCCGATCAAACGTCGTTTCGCCCGCTCGATGCGCCGCGAGCCAACGGAGGCGGAGGACCGCCTGTGGCACGAACTGCGCGGGCGCAGGCTCGATCGCATCAAATTCCGGCGTCAGGTTCCTGTCGGCAAATTCGTCGCCGATTTCATTTGCGCCGAGGCCAGGCTGATCATCGAGATCGACGGCAGCCAGCATGCGGACTCGAACCACGATCGGGAACGAGACGCCGAATTGAAGGTGAGGGGCTTTCGCGTGCTGCGCTTCTGGAACGACGACGTGCTGCGGGATTTGAACGCCGTCTGCGACACCATCATAGCTTATGTCCGCGATGAGAGTTTGCAACCGTGGCGGTGAGGCCTTCCCTTCTCCCCCTGTGGGAGAAGGTGGATTGGCGCGCAGCGCCAAGACGGAAGAGGGGTGTTGGCCGGAGTGCTATCAGCGTCAAGTTGGAGCACCCCTCATCCGTCGCCTTCGGCGACACCTTCTCCCACAAGGGGAGAAGGGAGAGCGCGGCTTTTACGCCTCTACATATTCCGCCAGGCTGACGCCTTTGGGCACATCCAGCCCATCGGCACGCAAGCGTTCGATATGAAAACGTATCGCGTCACGAATTTCGGTTTCCACTTCAGGCACCGTCGTACCGGTCGCGATGCAGCCGGGTAGGTCCGGCACGTAAGCGGAAAAATTGTTTCCAGCTTTTTCGATCACCACCGCGTAACGCATGTCATCACTCCTTTAAACCGGACTGCTTGAGGATGCTATTCAGTGTCCCCGGTGCAACCTCTTCAGAGGGCTTGCCGGCCACGGTGACGCGGCCGGCTTTGATTTCATGCTTATATTGGCGATGACTGCCTCTGGTTGCAAAGGTACCAGCCGTCGGTCTCCAGCAGGCGAATGACTTCGCGAACTGTAAGCCGAGGTGGCATCTTTCCTCAGCTACACCCGCTCGTCGCCCCACAGGTGTCGCACTTCTCACATGTCCCATTTCGCACCATGGTGAAATTCTGGCACTCGGAGCAGGAATTGCCGGTGTAGCCCTGGAGCAGCGATTTGGCGCGGCGGTCGGCGGCTAGCTTCTTCGCCTCGGCCGCCTCGAGGGCTGCGGCGTCGGTGAACAGCGCCGCCGTGGCGTCCGAAGCCTCGGAAGCAGCACCCGCCGCCTCCTCGAAGGCGATGTCCTCGATCAGCTCCTTTGCCCGCTCCTCGAAGTCGCGCTTGTAGGCGGTGGCTTCATCGCTGGCCGGCTTCAGCGCCAGCACGTTGGAGCCGGAGAACGCCGTCGGCGCGGAGCGGGCACTGGACGAGCCCGAACCGGCAAAGCCCTTCGGATCGTTGCCGCTCACCCTCGACACCAGCTTCACCGGTGAGGCACCGCGGGTCAGGCCCTTGGAAACGGCGTCGGTCTTGCCTTCGCTGATGCCGCGGCCAAGTGCGGTGTTGGAAAAGTCCGACTGGTCGACATGGGCGAGGTCGTTGCGGCCGAGATAAGAGATGGCGAGCTCGCGGAACACATAGTCGAGGATCGACGTCGCGCTCTTGATGGCGTCGTTGCCCTGCACCATGCCGGCCGGCTCGAATTTGGTGAAGGTGAAGGCGTGCACATATTCGTCGAGCGGCACGCCATATTGCAGGCCGAGCGAGATGGCGATGGCGAAATTGTTGAGAAGGCCGCGCAAGGTCGCGCCCTCCTTGTTCATGTCGATGAAGATCTCGCCGAGACGGCCATCGTCATATTCGCCGGTGCGCAGGAAGATGGTGTTGCCGCCGATCTTGGCCTTCTGCGTGTAGCCCTTGCGGCGAGACGGCAGCTTCTCCTGCTCGCGCGAGACGCGCTCGATGATGCGCTCGACGATCCGCTCGGTGATCTGTGCCGCGCGTGCCGCCGCCGGCGCCGCGATCAGCTGCTCGACGGCATCGTCCTCGTCGTCATCGACGTCGGCAAGCAGCGAGGCGTTGAGCGGCTGGGAGAGCTTCGAGCCGTCGCGATAGAGCGCATTGGCCTTCAGCGCCAGCTTCCACGACAGCATGTAGGCGCCCTTGGCGTCTTCCACCGTCGCGTCGTTCGGCATGTTGATGGTCTTGGAAATGGCGCCGGAGATGAAGGGCTGGGCCGCCGCCATCATCTGGATGTGGCTGTTGATCGACAGCGAGCGCTTGCCGATCTTGCCGCACGGGCTGGCGCAGTCGAACACGGGCAAATGCTCGGCCTTCAGGAAGGGCGCGCCTTCCAGCGTCATCGCACCGCAGACATGGATGTTGGCGGCCTCGATGTCCTTCTTCGAGAAGCCAAGCGCCGGCAGCATCTCGAACGAGAAATCGTTGAGCTGCTCGTCGGTGAAGCCAAACGTCTCCTTCACCCAGTCCGCACCCAGCGTCCACTGGTTGAAGACGAACTTGATGTCGAAGGCCGATTTCAATGCCGCGTTAAGTGCCGCGATCTTGTCGTCGGTAAAACCCTTTGCCTTGAGTGAGCCGGGATTGACGGCGGGCGCCTGGTTGAGATTGCCGTGGCCGACCGCATAAGCTTCGATCTCGGCGATCTGGCTTTCCGAATAGCCAAGCGTGCGCAACGCTTCAGGGACGGCGCGGTTGATGATCTTGAAATAGCCGCCGCCGGCCAGCTTCTTGAACTTCACCAGCGCGAAGTCGGGCTCGATGCCGGTGGTGTCGCAATCCATGACCAGGCCGATCGTGCCGGTTGGCGCGATCACCGTCGCCTGCGCATTGCGGTAGCCATGCTCCTCGCCGAGCTCGATGGCGCGGTCCCAGGCAGCTTTGGCATGGGCGGCAAGCTCCGGCTGCTTCAGGTCGGAGGCGACCAGCGGCACCGGGTTGACGGCGAGCTTCTCGTAGCCGTCTTTGTCGCCATAGGCGGCGCGGCGGTGATTGCGCATGACGCGCAGCATGTTCTGCGCATTGCGGTCGTAGTCGGGGAAGGCGCCGAGCTCTGCGGCCATTTCGGCCGAGGTGGCATAGGCCGTGCCGGTCATGATTGCCGTGAGTGCTGCGCAGATGGCGCGGCCCTCGTCGGAATCATAGGGAATGCCCGAGGTCATCAGCAGGCCGCCGATATTGGCGTAGCCGAGGCCGAGCGTGCGGTATTCGTAGGAGAGCTTGGCGATCTCCTTCGACGGGAACTGCGCCATCATGACGGAAATTTCCAGCACCATGGTCCACAGCCGAACCGTATGCTCGTAGGCTGATATGTCGATGGTGCCGTCGGCGTTGCGGTAGGGCAGTAGGTTGATCGAGGCCAGGTTGCAGGCGGTGTCGTCGAGGAACATGTATTCCGAGCACGGGTTGGACGCCCGGATCGCACCGGCCGAGGCGCAGGTGTGCCAGTCATTCATCGTCGTGTTGAAGTGGAGGCCCGGATCGGCCGACGCCCAGGCGGCATAGCCGATCTTTTCCCAGAGATCCCTGGCCTTCAGCGTCTTCAGCACCTTGCCGTCCTTGCGTGCGGTGAGGTGCCAGTCGGCGTCCTCTTCGACGGCGCGCAGGAAATCGTCCTTCAGCGAGACCGAATTGTTGGAGTTCTGGCCCGAAACGGTGAGGTAGGCATCCGAATCCCAGTCGGTGTCGTAGGTCTTGAATGACATCGAGGTGTAGCCCTGCTTGGCGAATTGGATGACGCGATAGATGTAGTTCTCCGGCACCCCGTCCTTCTTGGCCAGCTTGATCTCGCGCTTCAGCGCGGTGTTGATCGCCGGGTCGAAGCAATCGTCGTCCTGGCCTTCACAATTGATGCAGGCCTTCATGATCGCTTCGAGGTGCTTCTTCACGATCTTGGAGCCGGTGACCAGCGAGGCGACCTTCTGCTCCTCATTGACCTTCCAGTCGATGAATTCCTCGATATCGGGATGGTCGGCGTCGACGATGACCATCTTTGCGGCGCGGCGCGTCGTGCCGCCCGACTTGATGGCGCCCGCGGCGCGATCGCCGATCTTGAGGAAGCTCATCAGGCCGGACGAGCGGCCGCCGCCGGACAGCTTTTCGCCTTCGCCGCGCAGGAACGAGAAGTTGGAGCCGGTGCCGGAGCCGTATTTGAACAGGCGCGCTTCACGCACCCACAGGTCCATGATGCCGCCTTCGTTGACGAGATCGTCCTGCACGCCCTGGATGAAGCAGGCATGCGGCTGCGGATGCTCGTAGGAAGACTTCGACTTGGTCAGCTTGCCGGTGAACGGGTCGACATAGAAGTGGCCCTGGCTCGGACCGTCGATGCCGTAGGCCCAGTGCAGGCCGGTGTTGAACCATTGCGGCGAGTTCGGCGCGACGCGCTGGGTGGCCAGCATATAGGCGAGCTCGTCGCGGAAGGCGCGCGCGTCCTCCTCCGATTTGAAGTAGCCGCCCTTCCAGCCCCAATAGGTCCAGGTGCCGGCGAGGCGGTCGAAGACCTGGCGGGCGTCGATCTCGGAGCCGTAGCGCTCGGCTTCGGGCAGCTTTGCCAGTTCGGCCTCGTCGGCGACGGAGCGCCACAGGAAGGAGGGGACGTCATTCTCCTCGACCTTCTTCAGCCGCGCGGGCACGCCGGCCTTGCGGAAATATTTCTGCGCCAGGATGTCGGCGGCAACCTGGCTGAACTGCGCCGGCACATCGATATTGTCCAAGCGGAACACCACCGAGCCATCCGGATTCTTGATCTCCGAAAGCGCCTTGCGGAATTCGATCTCCGCATAAGCCGACTGCCCCTGCTTGGTGAAACGACGCTCGATGCGCATTGGTCCTATCCTTTGTGTCTACATATAGCGCTTTTCCCAGGGGATTTCTGCCCCTTTCTGAAACGCGCATGTCCGCCGTCTGCCGGCGTTCGAAAAACGGCCGGCTCCTTTTCACAGCCTCCGCCCGCCCTGCTGGTCGAACTCCTTGCGAAGTAGCCGTCCAACGCGCCGACGAACCCTGCGGATCCCTCAAGACTGAAACTTTTTTGCGACTCCCTCAATCGAGGGAACTTCACACTATCTAGCGTCGAACCTACCTGCAAACACTAAATATAGTGTTAACAGACAATTTATTCCAGTCCGACATTTTTCCCTTTCGCCCCCAAAGACCCCACAATCGCAACGCTTCCGCCAGCCTCGTAACCAGGCGGAAATGCGGCCAAAACGCACATAATCCGGGAAAAAGACCGGGCTCAGAACTTTCCGGTCGCGCTCTCAACAGGAGCGCATGGCCTATAAAAGGCGACTCGTTTTGCGCCGTCAAGGATTCGTTTGCGTAGCTTTTATGACCCCAACATCTTGTGTGTCACACATGTGGATAACGGGGATAGAAAGTGACGCGGAGGGTTTCGATTTTTTACCCGCGCGATGCGCGGCCGGCGCGCCTACGTCTTGCTCAGGAGAATTGGTGCGGGTCGGCACAGAAATAGGCGATGATCTGGCAAAGGTCCGGCTCGTTGACCATGCGCACTGCTTCGGCGGGGCTGACCCATTTGCGGGTGCGCGAGCGCTTTTCCTTCCACCGGTCGGCGACCTTGTCGACCTGCAGCGGAAATACCAGGACTTCGCAAGGCACTTCCTCGCCTGAAGCCAATGCCTTGGCATAGAAGTAGCGGCCGGCTTCGTGGTGGGAGATCGTGCCGCGCAGTCCGGCTTCCTCGCCGGCCTCGCGTGCCGCCGCTTCGCAAAGCAGTTCCTTCGCCTCAGGCCAGCCCTTGGGAAGCACCCAGCGGCCGGTATCGCGGCTGGTGATCAGCATGATCTCGATGCCATGCTTGGTATCGCGCCAGGGCAGTGCTGCAACCTGCAGGCGGCACGGCGCTGTGCCGAAGAGCCGCTGGACCCTTTCGGCCAAATGGTTGTGCGTTGCTGGCGTCGTCAACATCGGAGAAGCTTGCCCCAGCCTCCAGAATCATCTGCCGTCTCGTGAATCTTACGGCTAATCATGGGCAATAAAAGTAAAAAACCTCATACGCACTGGTTAACCACGCCAAGAGGCGTCGATTCAGGAAATATCGTGCGCCGCGGCATGCTTTCAAGAAGTGGTCGCCGGCAAGAAGTGCTCGCCTGGCTGTTCCAGGAGAAAAGGCAGTTGCCGCGAATCAGCCGACGTGGTCGTCGGCGATCGGCTTCTGGTAGGTGAAGCCCATGTCCCACGGAAAATAGATCCAGGTGTCCTGGCTGACCTCGGTGACGAAGGTGTCGACCAGCGGCCTGCCTTTCGGCTTGGCATAGACGGTGGCGAAATGCGCCTTGGGCATCATGGCGCGCACGATGCCTGCGGTCTTGCCGGTGTCTGTGAGGTCGTCGATGATCAGCACGCCGGCGCCGTCATCGGCGAGCAGCGCCGGCGTGACCTCCTTCAGCACCTGCAGCTGCCCCTGGCTGGCGTAGTCGTGATAGGAGGCGACGCAAACCGTCTCGATGACCCGGATGCCGAGTTCACGCGAGATGATGGCGGCCGGAACCAGGCCGCCGCGTGTGATGCAGACGATCGCCTTCCATTGGCCTTTGTTGGCGCCGGCAAGCCGCCAGGCGAGCGCACGCGCATCGCGGTGGAACTGATCCCACGAGACTGGAAAGGCCTTTTCGGGAAGGGACATTTTTTGCGCACTCCGCAGCGCGCGAAAAACGCGCGCAGACACTTGAGGGAATGCGCGCGGAATTAACTGGAAAGCCTAGGTGTTGGCAAGTGGCGCAACCTCCAGTCCGATCGGCGCAGCCACTTCCGGCGTCAGCACAGAAGTCGCGGCCGCGATCGCCCGCTTCACATCTTGCTCGCTGGTGCGCCAGTTAACCACGCTGACGCGCATGGCGCGGTGATTGCGCCAGGTCGTGCCGGAGAAGAAGGCTTCGCCAGTGGCATTGATTTTTTGAATCGTTTCGTCGGTAAAAGCATCATTTTCCGCAGGTGAAGCGCCAGGCCGAGCGAACCTGAGCAGGCCTTGATTGAGCGTTGGCCTCGCAAGGATCTCGGCGCCCGGTAGTTCGCCGATCCCCTCGACGATGTTGGCGCAATACGCGCAGCAGCGATCAACCAAAGCTTCCATGCCGCTGCGGCCGAGTTGCTTGAGGGCAGCATAGACGGGAACGCCACGCGCGCGGCGAGAGTATTCCGGGTTCCAGTCTGCCTGGTCCCGCGCAATTGTGGTTGGCGCGACATAGGATGCGCTCGATGTCATGGCAGTGCGATGTGCTTCCCGGTCCGCGACGATGGCGATACCGCAATCGAAAGGAACGTTCAGCCATTTGTGGCCGTCGGTCGCCCAGCTATCCGCCAGTTCCACGCCGTCCAGCAGGTGGCGGTACGTTCGGCTGGCGCGTGCGAACAGGCCGAAGGCACCGTCGATGTGAACCCAGGCGCCGGCTGAATGCGCCATCGATATCAACTCCCTGAACGCGTCACAGGCGCCGATGTTCAAGTCGGCAGCATTCAGCACCAGCATGGTCGGTGTGGAACTGTCGGAAAGCGCGCCGTCGAGAACCGCAGGAGAGACGCGTCCATCCCCGTCCGTTTTCAACTGATCAATAGCCTTGCGGCCGATCCCCAGAAAGCGCACCGCGCGGTCTACGGTGACGTGTCGCTGGTCGCTCGTCAGCACCCTGATCCCGGGCGCGCCAACCAGCCCGTCCTCTTCCACGTTCCAGCCGACGCGCCTCAGCAGCGCCGCGCGTGCAGCCGCTAGGCTGGTCATATGCGCCATTTGGCAACCGCTGGTGAACGCAAAAGAGGCGTCTCGCGGCAGGTCGAGCAACTCCTTGATCCATTCGCCGGCTGTTTCCTCGATCACGGCGGAGGCCGGACTGGAGGCATAGACGGTCGCGTTCTGATCCCAGGTGGTTACCAGCCAGTCGGCCGCCAGTGCGGATTCCAGGCCGCCGCCAATCACCCAGGCAAAGAAGCGTCCGCCTGCGCTGCCATGCATCCCGGGGCCGGCATCCCTGGCAAGTGCTTGAACCACTTCCTCTGCACTGCTGCCTTCGTATGGCAGTGGGCCGGCAAAAGACCGTTTGAGATCCATAAGACTGGCCGTTGCAGCCACCGAACGTTCATCCAATCCGTCGATCCAGGCTCGTGCTGCACGGTAGGCAAGATCTAGCGCCGTGTTCATTGAGTGGGTTCCTCAAGCGGTGTATTTGCCCATGCCCAGACGCAGCTAGCCGGTCACCATGCCGGCTGTGCAATTGGTTTTACTCAGTTTGGCCAAGGCTGATTGCTCCGACAAACGAAAAGGACTTACACTCGACATCAACGAAATTGGCGAATTGGGGCTTGCCACTCATGCCGAACCACGCACGCTTTGGGCCGGATTCGGGAGTTCTGTTGGGGCTGGACAACTTTCTCCTGCGTACTCTGATGGCGGTTGTCGACACAGGCAGCTTCGTCGGTGCTGCCCGAACAGTGCACCGGACGCCATCTGCCATCAGCATGCAAATGAAACGGCTTGAAACGCAGATCAGACAGCCGATCTTTGTGCATCAAGGGCGCTCGATAATGTTGACGCCAGCAGGTGAAGCGCTTCTGACCTACGCGCGGCGCGCGCTTGGAATCGCCGAAGAGGCGATAGTGCGATTCAATCGCCTGTCGCACGGACGCGCCGTACGGCTGGGAATGACGGATGAATATGCCGTTGCGTTCCTTCCCTCGGTTCTCGCCAGCTATACAGCGGCCTATCCGTTGGTGGAGATCAGCGTGACGTGTCGCACAAGCAGCACGATGTTGCGGATGCTGGATGAGGGCGAACTGGATGTCGCACTGGTGACAGCTGGCGCGACGGGTCGAACTGGATCGCCCGACACGGCCATCCATAGAGATCGGCTTGTGTGGGCAGGCCTTGCGCATGGAACCGCCCATCTCCGTCGTCCGCTGGCTGTCGCCGCAGGTCCAGCGAGTTGCATTTGGCGGAAGTCAGCCATCGACGCGCTCGACGCAGCCGGCATCTCTTATCAGATCGCTTGTACAAGTGAGAATCTCGCGGGCCAGCTTGCGTTGGTGGTGGCGGGGCTGGCAGTCGCGCCGTTACCGATTGCAACCTTATCGGGAGAACTGGTGCCGTTTGGGCCTGAGCAAGGCCTTCCGTCGATTGGTTACTATGACGTGGCCTTGCGGCGCAGCCCTCATGCGCCCGATGACCTGACTTCCACCGTCGTTGACCATGTCGGGGCGTATTTCGCCGCGCGCCAGAGTTCTTGATCTACGCTTCTTACCGCGACAGGAAAGCTGCCACCGGTACCGTGCGCAGCACCGTGCGCGTGACCCCGCCGAACAGAAGCTGGCGCAGCCAGGAATGGCTGTAGGCGCCAAGCACGAGCAGGTCGGCGCCGGTTTCGGCAATCCTGGTCTGGATCACGTCGTCGACCGAATGGCCGCCCGATTGCAGCACCGAGACGCTGACCGTGGCGCCATGTCTGGACAGGGCGGCGGCGATTTCGGCGCCGGCCGCCTCGGGAGCCGCGTCAAGCGTATCCGGCGGGTCGATGACGACAATATCCGTCTTCTCGGCCTCGATGATGAAGGGCAGGGCGTCGAAGGCGGCGCGCGCGGCTTCCTTGCTGCCGTTCCAGGCGAGCAGCACATGCTTGAAGCTGGTGACGAGCGGGCCCGAATGGGGCACGACCAGCACCGGCCGGCCGGCGTCGTAGACCAGCGTGTCGACGTCGGCGCTCGGATCGCCGCCGGACTCGCGTTGCGCGGCGATGATCAGATCCGCGGTGCGAACGGTTGGGATGCCGGTCAGCGCGCTATCTCCGGAAAAGCTCTCGAGGCTGCGCCACTCGAAAGACAGGCCGGAATCCTCGATATGCCTGAGGAAAACCGCCCGCAATTTTTCAGCACGCTCCTTGTTCATGTCGGCTGAAACCTGCAGGAACTCGGTGTCGGGAAAGCCGGTGGCCGAGGTGTAGGGGACGGGAAGCGCTTCGGCATGAATGCCGATGAGATGGCTCTGGAACTTATCGGCAAGCGGAATGGCGCATTCGAGCACGCGCTCCGCATCCTGTTCGTTCTGCAGTATGGCGACGATGGTCTTGAATCGCATGGTAATCCCTCATTTTACGGCGATCGAAACTCGCCCGCGAGAAACGTTACAGCACCATGCTTGGTTCCGGCATGATCAGGTGGCCGCGCTGGCGAGGCCTGCAACCATCGCCTCGACGTCGGCGCGGGCGGCGTCCAGGGCTTCCTGGCTGCGGGCGCGGACGACCAGCTCCGTCCAAAACTTGCCGTCGCCATATTTCGGGTAGGATCCGATGATCGTGTCCGGATGCGCCTTCTGGATATCGCCAAGCGGTCCGCCAACCAGGCCTTCGCCGAACGGACAGTGCACCGTGGCCGATAGCATTTTGGTGCCGACCTTCAGCGTCGGCACCACATTGTCGAGCATCGCCTGGAAAATCGACGGCACGCCGGCCATGACATGGACGTTGCCGATACGAAAGCCCGGCGCGATGGACACAGGATTGTCGATATGGTCGGCGCCGCGCGGCATCCGCGCCATGCGCTTGCGCGCCTCGGTGTATTCGATGCCGCGCGCGGCGTAGCTCGCTTCCAGCATGGCATAGGCCTTGGCGTCGTATTCGCAGGGCACGCCGAAGGCCTTGGCGATGGCGTCCGCGGTGATGTCGTCATGTGTCGGACCGATGCCGCCGGTCGTGAAGACATAGGTGTAACGGGCACGCACGGCATTCACCGCGGCGATGATCTCGTCTTCCTCGTCGGGAACGATGCGCACCTCCTTCAGGTCGATGCCGATCGCCGTCATGATATCGGCGAGGTGGCCGATATTCTTGTCCTTGGTGCGGCCGGACAAAATCTCGTCGCCGATGACGAGCATGGCGGCGGTGACGATTTCGGGCATGGGAGGCTCCGGCAAAAGGTCACCTGAGGCAGACAAGATCGCCTCAGGTAGAGAGGGTCGCCTGAGATAGCGCGGCGGATGGCCGGCGGCAATGCCGTCCGAACGACGGATCCACCTGTGCCATCTCCCTTGAGCGCGCGTTCGCAGGCTGATCTCGACAGGCGGGCACTTCGCCGATCTCGCGTTGCTCAAAACTGCCGAAGCATCCCAAACCTCTTCACGCACTGGTCACAAAAAGGTGTCGAAGCTTGCGCGGCTTAACGACCTTTTCATCGGAACTTCGAGCCGGCTGATGGATTCTTTAGCGGTCGCACGAAGTCGACATCTGCAACCACATGGAATGGAGTAGTCTCTTTATGCTTACCAAAATTCTCGCAGCCTCGGTCTTCACGATTGGCCTCGCCACGTCCGCAATGGCGCAATCGTCGGATGTTTTATCCAATAGCCCAGCCCCCACGAACCCGGCTCCCACCAACGAAGAGCGGATGACCGCTGATCCCAGCGCCACCGGCAGCATCAATGGCGACGCCTCGGGTCTGAACATCCAGGGCAACCCCGGCCCGGTTGGACCTTGCGCCTCGAACTCGCCAGGACCCGACGCCAACGCCCGAATGAACGTCAACGATCAGTACTGCGGCAAATAATCAGCCCGCGACCGGACCGGCCAGCAGGATGCCCTTCAACGGGCATCCGCGGCCGCCGGGACCGAGGCAGCGCGCTATTCCTTCACCGCGCCAGTCATCGACGAAACGTAGTGCTCGACAAAGAACGAATAGAGCACGACCACCGGCAGGGAGCCGATCAGCGCTCCGGCCATCAGCGCTCCCCACTCATAGACGTCGGAGCGGACAAGCTCCGTGAGCACCCCGACCGGCACAGTCTTGTTTTCGGACGACTGGATGAACGTCAGGGCGTAGATGAATTCGTTCCATGACAGGGTGAATGCGAATATCCCGGCCGAAATCAATCCGGGCACCGACAGCGGCAGCACGATCTTGATGAGGATCTGCCACCGGCTCGCCCCGTCAATGAGCGCGCATTCTTCCAGTTCGAACGGGATGGAGCGGAAGTAGCCCATCAGCAGCCACGTGCAGAAGGGCACCAAGAAGGTCGGGTAGGTGAGGATGAGCGCGAAGGGCGTGTCGTAAAGCCCAAGGTTGAACACCATCACCGACAGCGGGATGAACAGGATCGAGGGCGGCACGAGATAGGCGAGGAAGACCGCGAGGCCGACCTGCCGCGCTCCTGAAAACCTCAGCCGCTCGATCGCATAGGCCGCGAACACCGCAGCCAGCAGCGACAGGAAGGTGGCGGCGGTGGAGATGATGATCGTGTTGAGCAGCCAGCCCGGATAGGACGTGTCGAACAAGAGATAGCGGATGTGCTCCAAGGTCGGATGCACAACCCAGAACGGGTTGAAATTGGCGTAGTCGGTCATCTCGAGATTGGGCTTAACCGCAGTGATCGTCATCCAGTAGAACGGGAACAGCAGCACGATCACGAACACCAGCAACGGCAGATAGACCGTCACCACGCGCCGCGGCAGGCTCTGAAGGTAGCCCATGCCGCCTTCGTCGAGTTCCGGACGTTTCGTCTTCTTGGTCGTGGCCATGTCAGTCTCCGCCGCCCTGCTGCCATTTGCGGCGTTGCAAGCCGAAATAGCTGAACAGGATCGCCGCCAGCAGGAACGGGATCATGGCGACCGCAATCGCGGCGCCCTCGCCAAGCTGGCCCCCCGAAATGCCGCGTTGAAAGGACAGTGTCGCCATCAGATGGGTGGCATTCACCGGTCCGCCACGGGTCAGCACATAGATCAGCTGGAAATCGGTGAAGGTGAACAGCACCGAAAACGTCATGGTGATGGCGATGATCGGCGTCAGCAGCGGCAGCGTCACAAAGCGGAACAATTGCCAGCGGCTGGCGCCATCGAGCGTGGCGGCCTCGTAAAGCGACTGGGGAATCGTCTGCAGGCCGGCAAGCAGCGTGATGGCGACGAACGGAATGCCGCGCCAGACATTGGCCGCGATAACCGAAGCGCGCGCGTTCTCCGGGTCGCCGAGGAAATTGATGCGATGGTCGATCAGGCCCATTTCCATAAGCGCCCAGGACAGGATGGAGAACTGCGAATCGTAGATCCACCAGAAGGCGATGGCCGACAGCACCGTCGGCACCACCCACGGCAACAGCACGATGGCGCGGAAGAACGATTTGAAGGGAAGATTTTGATTGAGGATAAGCGCCAGCCAGAGGCCGAGCACGAACTTCAGGATCGAGGCGCTTATCGTGTAGAGCAAGGTGTTGAAGACGGAGAGCCAGAAGACGGCGTCATCCCACAGATATTGATAGTTTTCGGTGCCTATGAAGATACCGGGGCGGCCGATGCGGGCATCGGTGAAGCCGAGCCAGACGCCGAGCCCGAGCGGATAGGTCAGGAAGACCAGCAGCAGCGCTGCCGCCGGCAGCATGAAGCCGAAGCCAAGCGCGTTCCGGCTGTCGGCCAAGAGCGACAGGCTCCGCGACAGGATCGACGGACGCGGCTGAACGGCAGCGGACGACACGGCCATGGGACGGCTCCTCATAAGGTCTGGTGGCATGGTGGCCTGAGTGGCCGCCACGCGATTTCAGGAACCAGACCGGGCAGCGCGGTTGCGGCTGCCCGGCTCGGCTGTGATCAAACGCGATAGTACCGGTTTGCGCGCTTCTCCGCCTCTTCCATCGCCTCCTGGGCCGTCGCCTGGCCCGTCACGGCCTTGGCGAACATGTCCACCAGGACATAGTCGGCCATGGTCGCCGCCGAGGCATAGCCGAGCGGCCCGGCATAGCCATTGGGACGCAGCGTCGCCGAGGCCTTGGCGTAAGCGGCATTGTTCGGGTCGGCCGTCCACACCGGATTGTTGTCGAAGGCTTTGAGCGTCTGGCAGCAATAGCCGGCCGAGGAGGTGATCCACTCCGCCATCTGCTGCTCCTCGAACATGAACTGCAGATAGGCTTTGGCCGCGTTGGGGTAGGGTGTGTAGTCGAAGATCACGGCCGTGGTCACCTGGAACAACTCGACCGATTTTCCGACCGGACCGATCGGCAGGCTGGTCGTGCGCATGTCCTTGGCGATTTCAGCCAGTTTCGGATCATTGTCCTTGTTGGTCTTGGCCGTGTTATACACGGAAATGCCATTGGCGATGACGCCCAGTTCGCCGGCCAGGAAGGCGCGGTTGTTGTTCACGTCGAGCCAGCTTTCGGTGCCGGGGATGAATGTCTTGTAGAGTTCCTGCGCGTATTCGATCGCCTTGAGGGTCTCGGGGCTGTTGATCGCCACCTTTCCGCTCTCGTCGACCATCTGGCCGCCGTGGCTCCACAGCAGCCAGTGAGCGTAGTTGTTGCCGTCGCCAACGCCATGGCCGTGCGTGAAGCCGGCCGGATGTCCCTTCGCCTGCAAGGCCTTGCAAAGCTCGAGGAAGCCTGCGGTGTCCTTCGGAAACTCCGAGAAGCCAGCCTCCTTCACCCAGCTTTCCCGGTAGACGATGGCATTGCCGATGGTTGCCAGAGGCAGGCCGAGGAATTTTCCCTCCCGCGTCGCATATTGCTTTGGCCCGTCGTGCCAGCCGCCGTATTTCGAGCCCAGATACTCACCCAGTTCCGTGACGTCGTGCAGCTTGTCGGGGTACTGGTGCGGGTCGTCGAACCAGACCAACATGAGATCTGGACCGGAGCCGACATTGGCGGCGACCGCCGCCTTGGGGCGAATGTCCTCCCAGCTTTCCTTGTCGACGCGAACCTCGACGCCTGTCGCCTCGGTGAACCGCTTGGTGTTGGCCAGCCATTGATCCTCATCGCCCTGCACGAAGGGCGACCAACGCAGCATCCGCAGCTTCGCGCCGTCTTCGGGCTTGTACGTCAACCCCTCCTGGGCAAAGGCGGAAGAGCCGACGAACCGGCTTCCCAAGGCTCCCGCCGCCACGCCGGCGGTCGTGCGGATCACGTCACGTCTGGTGAATTTCATGCTCGTTTCCTCCTGTTATTCGTTGCCGTGGTTCTTACTGTTCGCTGCGCGTCTTGAATCGCTTTCCGGTCTCGCCGTGGAAGAGATGGATTAGGCCGGGCTCGGCCGTGAGGCGTATGGTCTCGCCCGGCGCGAAGGAGTGGCGCTCCCGGAAATTCGCGACGATCTCTTCGCCGCCAGCCGTCCGGCCGATGAGCTGCAATTCGGACCCTGTCGGCTCGACCACCGCGACCGTCACCGGAATGCCCCTGTCGTCGGACAGCCGCAAATGCTCGGGCCGTATTCCCAGCACCACCGGCTCGCCACTGCCGATGGACAGTGCTGTGGCCAATGGGACTGAAATCCCGCCGGAGCCGCGAAACGACGGTGAGCCGCCATCGGTTGTGATTTCGCCCCGCAGCATGTTCATGGCGGGCGAGCCGATAAAACTGGCGACAAAGATATTATCCGGCCGGTCGTAGAGTTCCAACGGCGGCCCGATCTGCTCGACGATGCCGTCATGCATGACCACGATCTTGTCGGCCATGGTCATGGCCTCGATCTGGTCATGGGTGACATAGACGGTCGTGGTCTTCAGGCGCTGGTGCAATTCCTTGATCTCGGCGCGCATCTGCACCCTGAGCTTGGCGTCGAGATTGGACAGCGGCTCGTCGAACAGGAAGACCGCCGGATCGCGCACGATCGCCCGGCCCATGGCGACGCGCTGGCGCTGGCCGCCGGAAAGCTGCCGGGGATAGCGTGCCAGCAACGGCACCAGTCCCAGGATTTCGGCGGCGCGCTGGACGCTAGCACTACTCTCGGCTTTCGCGACGCCCTTGAGCATGAGCGAGAACGCCATGTTCTCTGCGACGGTCATGTGCGGGTAGAGCGCGTAGTTCTGGAAGACCATGGCGACGTCGCGTTCTTTTGGCGCAACGTTGTTGACGACACGCTCGCCAATCGCGATCTGGCCGCGCGAAATCTTTTCCAGGCCGGCAATCATCCTGAGAAGCGTTGATTTTCCGCAGCCCGACGGTCCGACCAGCGTGACGAACTCGCCATCGTCTATATCCACGCTGACGCCGTGGAGAATCTCGACGGTTCCAAATGATTTGTAGACATCGCCAATCGCGACAGACGCCATCGATTTCCTCCCGAATGCTTCCTGCGACGTCTTCGAAGGAAACCGCTTTCCTAACTGGCCCGCGGCAGCTCCCAAGCTCCTCCCTGGTCACGCGCGATGATGAAACGGTAGCGCTACCAGACCGCCCTGTAAAGCGGCTGCGTGGCAAGCGCTCTTCTTCGTCGCACCTGATCGTGAGCGTTCCCAACGGGACTGAGATTCGTCATGTCCGGGATCGGGGCAAGAGAATAACTTGCCAAGCCCCAGCTCCCAAAACCGGAGGTGCGAGAAGCCATCAGCAACGACGCCAGCCTAATCGGAAACTTCGGTTTGCGGCCGGTCCCGGCCATCGGCGAGCTCGTCGTGCCATTTGCCGTCGGCGTCCTCGTACTGGATGCCGTCCGTGGTGCCGGCGACCTGCTGTTCGGCCGAAGCGATCTCGGCGGCGCGCAGCGCATCCTCGTGAGTAGGAAACGTTTCCGAGAATGTTGCGCCGACCTTGTAGGCCCAGCCCCCGTCATGTTCGACGATCTTGTAGGTCAGCTTCGCCATGAAATCCTCCGGTGGAAAAAGCTCCGTCTGCTCAATGCAGTTTGTCTTCGGGCAGTTTGCGTTCGGGCAGCTTGCCGTCGGACAATCTCTCGTCGGGAACCAGCACGTCCGATTCCTTCGCGGCCTCGACCAATGCCCGGCGCGCATCCGCTGTCGAACGATAACCCTCCAGCACTTTTAGGCAAGTGTCGAGAGCATCGCGATGCCGAGGACCACGATTGAGTGGCCAGACCGTCATCAGGCACTCCGCTGCTTCCTGGGTGCTACGGATCTCACGGTATTTGCCGACATGGCCAAGCTCGACCACGACCGGCTTTTCAAAAGGCTTGTTGTCCATCATCGCCGGCAACGCGGAGCGACCGATTTGGTTGCAACGCCTCGGCGCAAAGGTCTCAAGTGCCGCGATTAATGGGGCCGCGGTCATTGGGGCCGCAGCCAGTGGAAACGGGACGGTCAGCCCGCCGCCTTCATCCAGTGCCGGATCGTCGTCACCGAGCGGGCAAGCTGCGGCGCCGGGTGGATCTTCTCGCCGAATGTGGCCGCGGCGCGCCACGCCCAGCGCGGGTCGGCCAGGAAGGCGCGGGCCAGAGCCACCATGTCGGCACGGCCTTCGGCGACGATCGCCTCGGCCTGCTTCGGATCGTCGATCAGGCCGACGGCCCGCGTCGGGATGCCAGCGCCCTTGCGCACGGCTTCCGCCAGGTGCACCTGGTAGCCCGGGCCGGTCGGCAGCTTCTGCAACGGCGAATTGCCGCCGCTCGAGCAGCAGAGATAAGCGACGCCCTCCGCCTTCAGCGCCTTGACCACTTCGATCGCGTCCTCGACATCGAAGCCGCCATCGACCCACTCCTTGACCGACAGACGCGCCCCGAGCATCAGCTTGGGGACGGCCTTTCTCACCGCCTTTGCGATCTCGACGACAAAACGCATGCGGTTTTCCAGCGAGCCGCCCCAGCGGTCGGTGCGCTGGTTGGAAAGCGGCGACAGGAACTGGAAGATCAGATAGCCATGGGCTGCGTGCAATTCGATGAAGTCGAAACCGGCACGTTCGGCCCGCCTTGCCGCATCAGTGAAGCGTTCGATGATGTGCAGGATCTCCTCATCCTCCAGCGCCCGCGGCACCTGCCAGCCCGTGTCGTAAGCTATTGCCGAGGCAGACACGATCGGCCACGGGTCCTGATCGGCCTTCAGCGGTCCGCCGCCTTCCCACGGTTTCTGGTTGGAAGCCTTGCGGCCTGCATGGGCAAGCTGCGTGCCGAACCTGGTGCCGGGGGCGGCGACGCGCTTGGCGGCATCCAGCGCGCGCCGGGCGGCTGCCTCGTTGTCGTCGGAATAAAGGCCGAGGCAGCCATGCGAGATGCGGCCGCGCCGCTCGACGTCGGTCATCTCGACGGTGACCATGCCGGCGCCGGACATCGCCAGGTTCATCCAGTGGTACAGGTGCCAGTCGCTGGCGGACCCGTCATCGGCGGAATACTGGCACATCGGCGCCACTGCGATGCGGTTGGGAAAGGTGAGGCCGTCAAGCGTGATCGGCTGGAAAAGGGATGTGGTCATCAAAAAACTCCGGGGAGGGGCTGCCGCTATTTAGGCAGTGGATTGCGCCTGCGCCATACACGAGGCGGTGAAGCGCACCTCTGGACCAATGGCTGCCGGGATTGCGCAAAGGCCGGTTCGCGGTTAGCGCATGACGCCGAAAATCAATTCCGATTTTCGGAAAGGATCATGCGCAGATCAAAAGTGCTACAGCGTCCTTTGCGCGTCCAAGAGGACGCGCGGCGCTGTAGTCCTCGCGCCGGCAGCACGGAGCTCACAATGGAAGACCGCATTCGCATCCGTTCGGAAGAAGTCCTTTCCGACGACTGGGCCGTCCTGAAAAAGACCGTCCTCGACTATCGCCGGCGCGACGGGCAATGGGAGACGCAGATCCGCCAGACCTACGATCGCGGCGACGGGGCGGTGATCCTGCCTTACGATCCCGAGCGCTCGACGGTTCTGCTCGTGCGGCAGTTCCGCTATCCGGCCTACGTCACCGGCCACCGCGAGCCGCTGATCGAGGCCTGCGCCGGCCTGCTCGATGAACACGATCCAGAAACCTGCATCCGCAAGGAGGCGGAAGAGGAACTGGGCTACCGGCTGAAGGACGTTGAACGGCTGTTTGCGCCCTATATGAGCCCTGGCAGCGTGACCGAGCGGCTTTGGTTCTTCATCGCGCGCTACTCGCCCGCCGACCGCATCTCGGACGGCGGCGGGGCGCCGGAAGAAGGCGAGGACATCGAGGTTCTGGAAATGCCGCTCGATGAGGCTTTGGCCGGCATTTACGACGGCCGCATCATCGATGCCAAGACGATCATCCTGATCCAGCATCTGAAGCTGAACCCGATCCGGGCCTGACCCGTGCCGGAACCTGGACGCCGCGAAGGGGCGCGGCAAACATGAGCGCCGGAAAGCTGGGTTCGCTGAAGCGGGTTGGCGCGATGGCGCTGCTGCTGGTCCTGAATGTCGCGCTGCTGGTCAGCTACCGGCGCCTGACCCAGCGTTTCTCCGAAAGGATGCGGCATCTGCCCAGTTTTGCTGCCCCGGCGACCTTCACGGAAAAGATCCATTGGCGCAAGATTTTCGACGACGATCCGCGGTTTGCGATTGTGCTCGACAAGCTGAAAGCCAAGGAATTCGTCCGGGATCGGCTTCCCTGGCTGCTTGTCCCGGCGGTGCTGTGGCGCGGCGACGACCCGCGCGAAATCCCCTTCGACGAATTGACGATTCCATACATCGTCAAATGCAATCACGGCTGCAACATGAATGCCGTCGTTCCGGACCCCGCAACCGCCGATCGGGACGCGATCATTGCCGAGATGTCCAGGCACCTCGCCGAGACCTATGGCAGCCGCAAGCTGGAGCGCGGCTATGCCCACATCAAGCCGCAGGTTTTCGTCGAGACGCTGATCGGCAAGGATCATGACTATCAGCCCATCGACTACAAGTTCAACGTGATTGCCGGCCGTGTCGCCTTTGTCGTGGTCACGTCTTTCCGCTCGACGGTGCGGAAGACGGCACTTTTCGATCGCGACTGGCGCCGGCTGGCAGTCGTCCAGGGCGGCATCGACGCGTCGCTGGAAATTGCCCGGCCGCAAAGCTTTTCGCGCATGGTCGAGGCTGCCGAGATACTGGGCGGCGAATTCGACATGATGCGGGTCGATTTCTACGAAGACGGCGGAGAGCCGGTGTTCGGCGAGTTCACGATCTATCCCCGCAGCGGCCTGCAGAAATTCGACCCGCCGGCTTTCGATCGTGAACTGGGCGCGCGCTGGGATATTGCGGCGTCCGGCTATCTGAGCCGCCCGTCGAGCAGGTTTGCGCGCCGCTACAGGGCCGTCCTTACCGCTGCCGGTCACATCTGAAACAGAGCGACGGTTTCTTCGCGGTCCAAATCCACGGCACGAGGCGGCGGGCGAATATATGGGTGATGGAAACCCGTGTAGCAGAGAAACCCGCATCGCATCGCCGGCTTCGGTCAGCCGGGACCCGCCGGTCATTCCGAATTCAGGGTTCGCTTTGGCCGACGTAGCGTTGCACGAGTTCTTTCCAATCGGGATGATGGGTCACCGTCAGCACGGCGCGGTTGATGTCCTCCATGAGCGGGCTGCCGCTTGGAATGGCGATCGCGTAGTCGCGGACCGCCAGGGTTTGCGGCAGGATAAGCAAGTCGTTCCACTGGTATTCCTGGATCATGTGTCCAAGGATGGCGCGCTCCACCACCAGCGCCTCCACTTCACCGCGCTTGAGCGCCTTGCTGGCCTGGATCAGGAAAGGGTAAGTCTGCACCTTCAGGCCCTGCGCTTTGGTCCACAACTCGCCGGCCGTACCCGCCACTGTTCCCACACGGGCTCGCGGCAAGTCTTCGGGACCGTCAACGCTGCTCTTCAGCCGGCCAACGACCAAAGACGAGGCGAGCGTCGCCGAAAAGGTGGCGATGCAGAAAATGCTGGTGAACATCCAGACAAGAGCGATGGCGCGGCCGCGCCAGGTGATTGGCGTCTTGTCGCCGTAGCCGGTCGTCGTCATCGTCACGGCGGCCCACCAGATGCCATCGCCGATGCCCTGCATCATGCGGGGATCGAAATGGCCGGGATTGCGGCGTCGCTCGATCAGCCACAACGACGTGCCGACAAGCAGCAGCAGACCCACGAGGCCGCCGATTGGAACAAGCAACTGCCAGGTAAACAGCCTGCGCAGGGTCGCCAGGATACCGGCGGTTGGCTCGCTGCGCACCGCGACACCAACGCCCGCGGCGAAGTAGGCATGCGAGAAATCGAAGCGCGCCTCACCGTCCGTCGTGACCGGCATGGCGGCGACCACCAGATCGATTTGGCGGGTCTGCAAGGCCTGGACCATGGCATCGGGATCATAGTCGAACTCGCGGAATTCATAGCCAAGGTTCAATTGCGAGGCCACTTTTTGCCAGAGCTCGATGCTCAGGCCGCTCCATACGCCATCATCGCCGCGCGATGCAAAGGGTGGCACCCGCATCGTGCCGACGACGAGCTTGCGTACGCGGAAATCCTCGACCCGCGGCTCGGCGAGCGCCGGCATGGAGAATGCCCAGGCGAGCACGCCGACCACCAAACCGACGACCCGGCGCGCGCTCATGGTTCGCCCGCCGCGATCTCGACATAGCCGGCGCGCTTCACCAAGGCCTGTCCGGCGGGGCCGGTGCAGTACGCGATGAACGAGGCGGCAAGTCCCGACGGCGTCCCCGGATTGATCAAAAGCAAGGCGCGTGTCAGCGGGTAGGTGCCTGACCACACCGTATCGGCGCTCGGCAAGACCGAGGAAGATTGGCTGCGGATGGCCAGGACATGGACGCGGTCCGAGGCATTGCGGAGCGCTCCGAGGCCGGTGTATCCGATAGCATTCGGCTGCGCGGCGACCTCGGCGACAATGGCCTCGTTTGTTGGCAATTCCTTTGCCACACCCTCCCTTTGTCCTTTCAATACCCGCTCGGCGAACACCTCCTCGGTTCCAGACCCTTTGGCGCGGGCAAGTGGTTGGATCTCGCCGGGGCCGCCGCTGAGCTCCCGCCATTGCGATAAATCTCCGGACCAGATGGCGCGGAGCTGATCGACATCGATTTCGCGCAGCGGGTTGGTTCGGTGCACGACGATAGCAACGCCGTCCAGCGCCAGCTCGAACTGCGTCAGATCGGTACCTTTCGCGGTTGCGAACCCAATCTCCTTCGGCGACAGTGGCCGTGAGATCATGCCGATATCGATCATGCCGTGGAGCAGCGCTGCCATACCGTCGCCGGAGCCGCCGCCGCGCACGATGATGTCGGCCTCGGGGTTGTCGGCCATGAATGCCTCGGCGCAGACCGTGACGACCGGCCGCATCGTTTCGGAACCCATTATTTGCAGTGAACCGCCAGCAACCGGCCCAGATGCCGGCCCAAAAGCCGGCATTGCCCGGTTGCCGTAGAAATACCAGGCGGCCAACGCAACGATGATGGCCGTCGCAACGGACGATGCCGCGACCCACGCGACACCCGGTCTCGTGTTGATTGGCGGTTCCAGTCTTTGCCCCCGATCAGCGAAATGTGGTCGCGTATTCGGAAACTGCACCGGGACAGGTGTCAGTTTGGTGACATAGAGCCAGGCTGGCTCTTGTTTATTCCCCCGACCACCCCTGTTGCGATCGCCAGCCGCGGGCCGTTCAAGGAGAAATTCGCTGGTCGGCGCGATGGCGCTCACAACAGGCCGGCCGCCATCAAATTCCAAACGGTCCGGGCACTGCCGGCTTGGTCGTGAAGCCATAATACCAGCTGGTGCGGACGCCGGGAATCGAACCCGGATAGCCGTAGCTGAGGGATTTTAAATCCCCTCAGCGGTGGTGCGGGCGACGGGGGTCGAACCCGTAAGTCACTGAGGACGCAGGATTTTAAGTCCTGTGCGGTTACCAGTTTCGCCACGCCCGCAGACACCGTGACATTGGTATGTCACAGCCCATGTCACAAGTTCAAGGCCGCCTCTAGGCGACCTCATCTGTCGAGTTCCCGTTCGCGGGATCAGGCCATTGGATGCGATCTCTTTTGGGAACAAATCCAGCAGCCGCGCGGGCAGCTTTGTTGATGGCCGCACTGGAGCAGGCCCGTCGCCCAAAGATACGCCCTTGAGCGCTCGTGATGATGTGGAGATAGCTGCTGTATCTCTCACGCAGTCCTTTGTTGATGTATTTGCCGAGGCTCTTGTATGTGGATTGGTCGACATCTTTTGCCTTGACGTCGAACTGTCCGGGCGTGTGGCCTTTAGCCTTTCTCACCCAGCCCGGAAGCTTCCGCAGAAACTCAGCGTGCAGTGATGGAGGGACGTAGACAACCCAGTTGGCGTGCGCCTGACCATTGGGGTTCTCCAAGGTGTAGACGTACATCGCCAGTTTCGGCGCGCCATAGACCCTCTTTGTCCGCCAATTATACCAATCACGGTACTTGTCTCGGACCCTCGTGAAAAGCCAAGCAGCTATGTCGGCGTCTTCGGCAGGGAAGTTGACGACCACGTAGAGGTTGAGCGAACAGCCTCGATACCGCGCGAAGTCCATGGCGTGGAGGATGTTCTCGGCAGGCACTACATTGAGGGAGTGGGTGTGGGAGGAGAACTGGATTTTGGGCACGTTCCGGGTACCTATACTAAATGTTGTGTTCTTCTCCCTTCTCGTGCGGTACCAGATGTGGCAAACGGTCGCAATAGATGTTCACGGTTTTCCCCATCAACTTTCCGTCAGGGCAGGGCATCACGCCACAAAGTGGGTGTAATCCCCTCAGGCTCCAGCGTCGACGCCAGCCAAAGGCCGTCAAGCCATCTTCTGCCATCGCTGAAACCTGGTACAAAAAACCCCGCCTTGACGGCGGGCCGTTGGCGCAATCAGCACCGCGCCCGCATAGCTGCCGTCACCGAGCCAGCTGCAACCACCCACAGAGATTCAAACAAGATCGCTGGAACTATTTCGCAGCGGCTGAGTTTCGGACTAAAGTTACTGGAACCCCGAGCATGGCAGAGTTTGACACAGGACGAGGGAAGTCTGTTGCCAAGGCCGTACGGCAATTGATCCGTTCCGAAGATAATCGCCGGCATTTACACGACGTGCTAAATCTGGCTGTCGACCTCCGGCTGCCCAGCACTCTTGCCCCATTACTTGAGGCGCTTGATCAGACTGGGCGGGAATCATTTCCGCAATGCCGTAGGCCAAACGAGCGGTGACCGGGTAAAACGCGCTAAATCTTCTCCTCTATCCATGGCTCCACCCCCATGGCTCAACGCTACGACATTGAGAAGACACCTGAAGGCACCTGGGACATCATTGATGTGTTCACTGGCCTGCCGGTTGTCGAGGTGGGCGTCCCCTTGATCGACATGCCCATCGAAGAGGCCGACGATCTGGTCGAGCTTCTCAACTGCCGCGACAGGGAACAGCGGCAGGATACTTAACGGCCGGCGCCGAAACAAAAAACCCGCCTCGGCGGCGGGTCGTTGGCGCAAATCAGCACCATGCCGAAATCAATAGCATAACTGCCGTCACAAAGCAACGAATCGCGACCTCGCAACGAGACGCGAGAATCACAATCGATGTGAAGGCCGAGGAGCGCTCAAGCAATCCGCTGATCTCGCTGGTCAAAATCCGCGCGGCTTGGCACAGTCGGGAAAACAGGAGTCCCTTCATGGCGAAGACCGCGCATGCGACGAAACCAAAACCCTGGGCCGAGGTGGTGACGCATCTGGTTGACGTGGCGATGGGCAGGAGGCCCGCCGATCTCGTCATCCGCAACGGGCGCTGGGTCAACGTTCATTCCGGCGAGATCATCGCCGGCACCGACATTGCCATTGCCGGCGGCCGCTTCGCCTATTGCGGGCCGAATGCCGGTCACGCTATCGGGCAGGGCACCAAGGTGGTCGACGCCGGCGGGCGCTATCTGGTGCCGGGCCTTTGTGACGCGCACATGCATGTCGAGAGCGGCATGGTGACGGTGACGGAGTTCTGCCGCGCGGTTATCCCGCATGGCACCACCTCGATGTTCATCGACCCGCATGAAATCGCCAACGTGCTCGGCCTGCCGGGCGTGCGGCTGATGCATGACGAGGCCGTCGCCATGCCGATCAACGTGCATGTGCAGATGCCGTCCTGCGTGCCCTCCGCACCGGGGCTGGAGCATGCCGGCGCCGAGCTGACGGTCGCCGATGTCACCGAGGCGATGACCTGGGAAAACATCATTGGGCTTGGCGAGGTGATGAATTTTCCCGGCGTCGCGGCCAACGATCCGGTGATGTCGGGCGAGATCGCCGCGACGGCGAGGGCGGGCAAGACCGTCGGCGGCCATTACGCCTCGCGCGATCTCGGTTTGCCGTTCCACGGCTATGTCGCCGGCGGACCCGAGGACGACCATGAAGGCACGCGCGCCGAGGACGCCATCGCCCGCGTCCGCCAGGGCATGAAGGCGATGCTCAGGCTGGGTTCGGCCTGGTATGACGTCGCCTCGCAGATCAAGGCGGTGACGGAGAGCGGGCTCGACCCGCGCAACTTCATCCTGTGCACCGACGACAGCCATTCCGGCACGCTCGTCCATGAAGGCCATATGGACCGGGTGGTCCGGCACGCCATCAGCCAGGGGTTGAAGCCGGTGACGGCGATCCAGATGGCGACGCTCAACACCGCCCAGCATTTCAGGCTGGAGCGCGAGTTGGGCTCGATCGCGCCGGGGCGGCTCGCCGATCTGCTGATCGTCTCCGATCTGACCGCGATGACCATCGACGAGGTCTATGGCCGCGGCGTCAGGCTGGCCAAGGGCGGCAAGCTCGAAATCGACATTCCGGCCTATGACTATCCGAAGACGGCGAAGAACACCGTCAAGCTCGGCAAGAAGCTCAAACCGGGGGATTTCGACATCGTGGCGCCCATGGGCGCCAACGAGGTGCGGGTGCGGGTCATCGGCGTGATCGAGAACCAGGCGCCGACGCGGGCGCTGGAGGCCGATCTTCCGGTGGAGGACGGGCTGGTCGCCATGGACCGTCGCAACGACGTCTGCCAGATCGCGGTGGTCGAGCGCCACCGGGGCACCGGCGGCGTCACCAATGCCTTCGTCTCCGGCTTCGGCTATATGGCCGACTGCGCCATGGCCTCCAGCGTGGCGCATGATGCGCACCACATCATCGTCGTCGGCACCTCAAAGCAGGACATGGCACTGGCCGTCAACCGGCTGGGTGAGGTCGGCGGTGGTGTCGTGCTGTTCTCCAAGGGCAAGGAACTGGCGCTGGTCGAAATGCCGATCGCCGGGCTGATGTCGGACGAGCGTGCCGAAATCGTGGCAGCCAAGGCCGACAAGCTCACCGAGGCGATGCGCAAGATGGGCTGTTCGCTGAACAACGCCTACATGCAGCACTCGCTGCTGGCGCTGGTCGTCATCCCGGAACTGAGGATTTCCGATGTCGGCCTGATCGACGTGACGACGTTCCAGAAAGTCGACCTGTTCGTCTAACAACGACCAAGGGCGAGCCCCACGTCACTCATCCGCCGGTGGCGATGGTCAGCACCCTGAACGGCGTGGTGATGACGATCTCGGCGACGGAGCCGACGGCCTTGCCGATGCCTTGGCCGAGATTGTCGATCGGCTGCGCCGGATTGGCTTCTTCCGATGCCAGGCCGGCCGGCGCGCGCAGCCGGTCGCCGAGCAACTGCACCAAAAACGGGTTGTCGGCGAATTTGGCGTGGTTCAGGCGGTCGCCGCCTTTGGTCTTGGTGAGGTCGACCACCGAAACGCCATAGCTGGCGAGGTCGGCCGCATCGCCATAGTCGCCGACGCGCGGCTTGTCGCCGGAGATCAGCGAGGAGAGTCTAAGGGCGCGATCGTCGCCCGAAAGCAGGATGGCAAACGGCTTGTCGGGCTTGCCGTAGCGGATCATCTGCTTCTTGAAGACATCGACGTCGATATCTGGTGAGGCAAGGATGACATAGCCAAGCTTGTCGCTGAGATCGCGGTCGCCGGTGATGGCAAGCTGGCGCAGCGCCTCCATCGTCACCCAGGTGCCCATCGAATGAGCGATGATGTCGATGCTCTTGACTTTCGTCTTGGCCAGCATGCGCAGCGTCTCTTCGAGATCGTCGCGCGCGGCATTGGCGCTTTCCTTGTCGTAGATATAGCCCGTGGTCTTGCCGCTCGACGCCCATGAGAACAGAACCGGCGTGCCGGGATATTTCGTATCGTGCGCGATTTGCGTCAGCCGGTAGACGCCATCGTCGAAACCGTTGTTGAAGCCATGCACGAAAACCAGCGCGCGGTTGCCGCGCATGGCAATGTCGGCGCCGACCGCCTTGGCGAATTGGGGGGCGCCTTCATAGAAGGCGACATTCGTCGCGGTGAAATCCTTCGCTGGATTGCTGTTTGCGGAGCCTTTGACGCGCTCGATGGCGCCAAGCTGATGGACCTTCGGAACCGTCACCTCGACGCGGGCGAAGCTGGTGGTCAGCGAGCGATTGCCATCGAACACCTGCCGCGGATCTTTCGTGGCTTTCTCGCGGGTGGTGGCGACGAAGATCTCATGCGTGGCCGCGATGTCGGAGGCAGGCACCGTCACAGCCGTCGTGTTGAGAAGGTCGTGTGTCTTCCGGCCGGCGCAGCCGGTAACAGCGAGCGCCAGCGCAACGACGAGAAAAATCTTCGAACGCACGGTCACGCAGGCTCCCGAAGAGACGTCAACCGTATGACGTCTTTGGTTTCGATAGAGCCCGAGGCCGGCCTGGTCCAGTTGAATGTGATTCGATGGTGCCGCAATCATGAACGTGCACCACGAAAGCCTGCGGAACAGGGCGTGGAGCGCACCTTATTGTCCGAGCAGGTGGATGCGGTCGGTCACCTCGCGGTCGCTGGCAAATCCGTCATCCTCGCGCAGCCGCTGGCCGATCATCTTCACCAGTTCGGGGTTGTCGGCGAATTTGGTGTGGTTGAAGCGATCCGATCCCTTGACGCTGGAGAGATCGACGACGCTCACGCCATAGTCGGCGAGGTCGGCAGCGTCCTTGTAGTCGCCGACGCGTGGCCGCGAGCCGGCGATCAGGCCGGAGAGCCGCAGCGCCCGGTCGTCGTCGGACAGGAGCAGGATGAACGGCTTGTTCGGCTTGCCGTAGCGGCGCATCTGGCTCTTGAACACGTCGACATCGATGTCGGGCGAGGCCAGCACCACGTCGCCGAGCTTGCCGCCGAGATCGCGGTCGCCGTTGATGGCGAGCTGGCGTAGCGCCTCCATGGTGACCCAGGTTCCCAGCGAATGGGCGACGATGTCGATGCGTCGCGCTCCGGTCTGCGCCAGCATCCTCAGCGTCACTTCCAACTGGTCGCGGGCAGCACTGGCGCTTTCCCTGTCGTAGACATAGTCCCTGGTCTTGGCGCCGGACGCCCAGGAAAACAGCACCGGTGTGCCCGGATAACCGGAATCATGGGCGATCTGGGTAACGCGGTAGACTGCGGCGTCGAAGCCGGTGTTGTAGCCATGGACGAAGACCATGACGCGGCCGCCGCGCGCGGCGATGTCGGCGCTGAGCGCGCTGGAGAATTTCGGCGCGGTGTCGTAGCCGACGACCTCGGAGGCCATGAAGTATTTGGCCGGGTCGTTCGACTTGCCGCGCGAGCGCCGCTCGATCTGGCCGGTTTCGTGGCTTCCCGGCACGGTGACGTTGAGGCGGGCATAGTTCAGCGTGGCCGAGCGCTCGCGGTCGAAGACCTTGCTGGGATCGTCGGAGCGCTTGCGCGTCGTGGCGATGAAGATCGAGTGGTTGCCGGCAATTTCCGTCACCGGCGCGGACACAATGGCGCTGCCGAGCAGTTCCTCGGTTTGCCGGCCGCCGCAGCCGGCAACAAGCAAGGCAAGCGCAATGATACAAATCTTCTTCAACTCTGAAATTCCACTCCGGCCGAAAGGCCTATCCAACCTCCGCGAACCCTCCCGGACAGTCGAAGTGCGGCAGAAGTAAGTCATGTCAGGCCGAAATGCGCTCAGCGTCTTGCGACGGTCATCGCACTGTTGCGCGAAAGCCAGAACGGCGGCAGGAAGGCCGGGATGTTGGAGAAGGGCAGCACCTCCGGCCTGAGACGGATGCCGAGCACGTCCGTCATGAAGGCGCGGCGCGCCTCGATGCGGCGCCAGGCTTCGGGGTGACGCGCGGCGATTTCCTCGCGCAGGGCCTGGTCGGCCAGCGCGATGCCGTCCTCGATATTGGTGGTGAAATAATCCGTTCCGGTTGCCGGAATGATGTCGACCTGCAGCGCCATGCCCGACTTCAGCGTGATGTCGGAGCCGGCGAAGATCGGCGAATGCATCCATTCGTCGATGTGGACGAGGTGGCCGGGATTGAGCGAGACGCCGAAGAACGGATCGCCGATGCGGTCGTGCACGGCGTTCCACAGGGCGCCGCCGCTGACGCCGATACCGACGGTCTCGTACCAGTCGACGACGGCAGCGAAATAGGGCGCGACCAGTTTTTCGACGTAGTCGCTTATGTCGGGCGGAAGCTCGGTTGCGCCCTCGGCCAGGAAACCGGCACGGGCATTGAGCGAGCCGTGGAGGCCATAGGCCATGGTGATTGGATCGCCGCGTTTGATGACGTCGAGGCGGGGGCTTGGCAGGCCATAGGGCGCGCGCTTGCCGGCCGACAGCATGGGGTGGCAGCATTGCGGCAGGCCGTTGATGCCCATCAGCCGCGCCGCCTGCAACTCGGTCATGCCGGGTTCGATCCCTTGCAGGACGTTGCGCAGGCCTTGCGACGAATAGGTCGCGGCGAATTCGAAGGACGCGAGCTGGTCGGCTTCATTGATGGCGCGCAGGCCGTCTGCCGGGTTCATCAAAAGGTTCGCCGCATTCACCACTGTGTGCTTGTCGCCGGCAAGCGTGCGCAGCGTGTCGGCGATGAAAGAAGGCAGGTCGAGAGTTGTTTCGCCAAACCCGGAATCGCCGGGACCGAACGGCTTCCAGCCGATGGCGCCGATGCGCTGGCCGGCTTTCAGGCCGCAGTCGGCAAGGATGTCGAGGAGCGCCGGCGAGCGGTCGCGCGGCTGCGCCGGCAGCGAGAACGTCTGGTAGAGGACACGCTGGTAAGGTCCATCGCAGATCTCGGCATAGCCCCAGCCCTCATTGCCGACGAGGAGTTTCGGCTGTTTGCCGGGAACGATGACCAGCAGCGTTTCCTCGAAACGCGGATCGTAGCCCGTGAGATAGGCGACATTGGCCGCGTGCTCGCGGTCGCCATAGACGACGAAAGCATCGAAATCGGCCTTGCTGCCGCGCGCCACCAGTGCCCCGATGCGTGCCTCGTAGGTGGTGCGTGCAACGAGCGGCATCACCGTCGGCTCGCCGAATTCCGGCAGCGACATGGTTTTCAGGGCAACCGATGCGACGGGCATGAACAAACGCCTCCAAGTGCTTGCAAGGATTCTGGGAATGCCCCCGTGACGGGGCGCATGAACCGGCCGGACAATGGCTTCGCGGGATTGGATATGCAATAGGCTGGGATCAAACGCACGCGCTGTGTGCTAGGTTTGCGACCACCGCGTGGCGGCAAACCAAATGCACGCTACCGATAGCCGACATGCGACCCGGGGTGATCTTGCCATGACCAGTTTTTCCTCCCGCGTCGCTGCTGCCGCTGCCGCGATCCGCCAGATTTTCCCGGAGACGCCGCTGCAGGAAAACGACTATCTGTCGAAGAAGACCGGAGCGCGCGTGCTGCTGAAGCGCGAGGACCTGTCGCCGGTGCGCTCCTACAAGATCAGGGGCGCCTTCAATTTCTTCCGCAAGGCGCTCGACGCCGGCAACGATGCCGAGCTGTTCGTTTGCGCTTCCGCCGGCAACCATGCGCAGGGCTTTGCCTTCGTCTGCCGCCATTTCGGCAAAAAGGGTGTGGTGTTCATGCCGGTGACGACGCCGCAGCAGAAGATCGACAAGACGCGGCTGTTCGGTGGCGAATTCGTCGAGATCAGGCTGGTCGGTGACTTTTTCGATGACTGCTACCGCGCCGCGTTGGAGTTCACCGAAAACTCAGGCGCGCACATGGTGCCGCCGTTCGATCATAAGGACATCATCGAGGGGCAGGCGACCGTCGCCTACGAGATATCAGGCCAGATGCCGGGCGCCCGCATGCCGGACATTGTCATGCTGCCGGTCGGCGGCGGCGGTCTGGCCGCGGGCGTCACGCATTATTTCGCCGATCAGCGCCGGGACACGCGCTTCGTCTTCTGCGAGCCGGCCGGCGCGCCGAGCCTGCGCGAGAGCCTCACCGCCGGAAAGCGCATCAAGCTCGCCAAGGTCGACAATTTCGTCGATGGCGCGGCGGTGGCCGAGATCGGCCGTGAACCGTTGCGGCATCTCAGGGAATTTGCCACTGAGGCCGTGCGGCTGATCCCGGAAAACCGGCTCTGCGCGACCATGATCGAGATGCTGAACGTCGAAGGCGTGGTGCTGGAGCCAGCCGGCGCACTGGCGATCGACGCGCTCAAGGATTTCTCGAAAAAGGAGATCAGGGGCAAGACTATCGTGGCGGTGGTTTCGGGCGGGAATTTCGACTTCGAGCGGCTGCCGGATGTGAAGGAAAGGGCGCTGCGTTTCGAGGGGCTGAAGAAGTACTTCATCATCCGCTTTCCGCAGCGCCCGGGCGCGCTGCGCGATTTCCTCGAATTGCTCGGACCTGACGACGACATCGCCCGCTTCGAATATCTGAAAAAATCGGCCCGCAATTTCGGTTCGGTGCTGATCGGCATCGAAACCAAGGACCGCCGCAATTTCGAGCTGCTCAACGCGAATTTCGAGGCCGAGGGCGTCCAGTATCAGGACATCACCGACAACGAGACGCTGGCTGGCTTCATCATATGAGCGCCCGAATATGAGTGCCCCGAATATGAGTGCCCAAGCGAAAATCTTCGTAGCGTTGTTTTCCGGCATCAATGTCGGCGGCAACCGCATCGTCAAGATGGCCGAACTCCGGTCGTTCTTCGAGGAGCTCGGCTTTCGCGACGTCGCCACCTATGTGCAGAGCGGCAACGTCGTGTTTCGCTCGGCAAAGGGTGATGCCGCCACTCTGAGCAGACAGCTTGAAGCGGCCTTCGAGAAGAAATGGGGATTTTATTCGCGCATTATGGTGCGCGATCTCGGTTGGTTCGAGCGGCTGGCGGCGGAAAATCCCTACCCGGAGGTCGCCGGGGAGCCGACGAAACTTCACGCCTATGCGCTGGAGCGCGCGCCGACACCTGAGGAGACGGCCCGTCTTTCGGAGAAATGCACGGGTCCCGAACGGTTCGAGATCAGGGGCGACGTGCTTTATCTGCATGCACCGGAAGGTCTCGGCAAATCGGTATTTGCCAATCTCATCCCGCGCACGCTGAAAGTGCCCGGCACCGCGCGCAACTGGCGCACGGTGCTGGCGCTGCTGGAGTTGGCTGGGAGAAGTGGCTGAACGTGGTCGCCTACGCTGCCGAAGCCCTCTTCCAATCGAAGGTCAGCTCTTCGCGGAAAGCGAAGCGTTTGATGTGATCGGCGACGACCGTTTCCAGGCGCTCCAGAGAGCCGGCTTCTTCAGCGGTTACCGCGATGTGGAGCGCTGCCGCATCGGCATCCAGAACGGCACGACCCAGTGAGAGATCGATTGTCCCGTGGTTCGGATCGAACTCGACGGGAAATTTGTGCGCCCAGTGCTTGCAGAGCTGCTGCAGATAGCGGCTCGCATGTCCGGTGGCGACATCGACATGGCTGGTCGGCATGAATGGATTTCTCCTGGGGCAAGCGCGCATCTTTTTGGATGCGCCAACTTTCGGAAGCAGGCGCGATGGCCGGACAGATAGGCGCGATCTTGAGAAACGCCATAAAATGCCCGGCTAGGTCGTGCCCGCTCTCGATCTTGTGACTGGCTACCAGCTTCCGGTGTTCGCCATCGACGCCCAGGGCTCGGCCTTGGCCTTGGCCGGGCCTTTTTGCAAAAGCTCAATCGAGATGCCGTCCGGCGATTTGACGAACGCCATGTTGCCGTCGCGCGGCGGCCGGTTGATGGTGACGCCCTTGTCCATCAGATGCTGGCAGGTGGCGTAGATGTCGTCGACCTCATAAGCGAGGTGGCCGAAATTGCGGCCGCCCTTGTAGTCTTCAGGATCCCAATTGTAGGTGAGCTCGATCAGCGGCGCCTTTTCGGCGATGCCGCTTTGCTCGTCTTCGGAAGCGGCGAGGAAGATCAGCGTGAAGCGCCCCTGTTCGTTTTCGTGGCGACGCACTTCCTTGAGGCCAAGCTTGTTGCAGTAGAAATCGAGCGATGCATCGATGTCGGCGACGCGGACCATGGTGTGCAGGTAGCGCATGGGATTTTCCTCGAAATGTTGCGTTGCGGCGGAACATAGGGGCCAGCCGGCCAAAGGGCAATTGCCGATAGCCGGGCACGCCGGCAAACAACAAATCCGGTATTCCCGCAATCAACCGTGAAAAAAGGCACGTCAGGTCTTGCACACACCGGAAGCGGCAGTGTTAATCTAACGTCAAGAATCAGTTGCGGTATTCTTGGAAAAAGGGGGGCGTTCTTATGGGGGAAAAGGCCTCTTTCATGGGGCGGGACGGAACCGGTCACGACGCCTCGCAAAGGGTCGAGAGCGGCGATGCGACCGATCTTGTCGAGGTTGCGGGCGCCATCAAATGGTTCGATGTGGCCAAGGGTTACGGTTTCATTCTTCCCGATGACGGCTCTTCCGGCGATATTCTCCTCCATGTGACATGTCTTCGAAAGGACGGTTTCCAGACCGCCTTGGAAGGCGCGCGCGTCGTCTGCCTCGTCAAGCATGGTGAGCGCGGATTGCAGGCGTTCCGTGTGCTCTCCATGGATGTCACCACGGCGGTCCATCCCGCGGAAATGCAGGATCAGCGCACCCACGTCTCGGTGACGCCGGAAAGCGGCCTCGAGCGGGCGCTGGTGAAATGGTTCAACCGCACCAAGGGGTTCGGTTTCCTGACCCGGGGCGAAGGCACCGAGGACATTTTCGTCCATATGGAGACGCTGCGCCGCTACGGCATTACCGAGCTCAGGCCGGGGCAGGTCGTGCTGGTCCGCTTCGGGCGCGGCGACAAAGGCCTTATGGCTGCCGAAATTCACCCGGATATGGGTACCTTGCCGGTCTCGCACTAAGGTCCCGTCCCGATCGAATCGGGATGCGACCTGGTGCTTTTTGCTTGACCATGATCTTTTCCGAACTGCAGGTCAGCGCAGCAAAAACCGGGTTCCACTTTTTGGGATCATGGTCTAGGACGATGTCCGGCCGAGGATTTCGAATGACCCACAGGAACTGGCTGACAACGGGCGTCGTTTGCGCAGCGATCGCCTTTGTCGTCGCCACAGGCGCTTTCTTCCATTCGCAGCAACCGGCTTCGGCGGACAGTCGGGCGATGATCCTTGCCGTCGACCCGCAGCCGCTGGTCGCGGTGACGAAAGGCGGCGAACGCTCTTTCTCGATCGAAATCGCAGACACCTCCGCCGAGCGCGAGGCCGGCCTGATGTTTCGCGAGGAGATGGCCGACGATCATGGCATGCTGTTCGTGTTCGAGGAGCCTCGGGATGTCAGCTTCTGGATGAAGAACACGCCGATGCCACTCGACCTGATCTTCGTCGGTCAGGACGGCAAGATCCGGGCGATCAAGCAAGGCGAGCCGCAATCCGAGGCGATGATCTCGCCCGGCGAGCCGGTTCGCTTCGTGCTCGAGCTCAAGGCGGGCATCGCCGCCAGGAGCGGCATCGAGGATGGCGATTTGTTGCGCCACCCGGCAATCGGCACTGCGCACAACTGAACGCGCAGGATCCGTCGCAGATGCAGTTTTTCTCCCATGACGGTTTTGATCTCGCCTTCCTCGATCGCCAGCCGGCATCGGGGCAGGGCGATCCGGTGCTCATGATCCACGGCTTTGCCTCGACCCATTACGTCAACTGGGTGTCGCCCGGCTGGTTCAAGGCGCTGAACGATGCCGGCTACCGCGCCATTGCCTTCGACAATCGCGGCCATGGCGTCTCGTCGAAGAGCTATGAAGAGGCCGATTATACGCCGGACCGGATGGCGTCCGACGCTGCGGCCCTGCTCGACCATCTCGGCATCGAACGCGCCCATGTCATGGGCTATTCGATGGGCGCGCGGGTGTCGGCGTTCCTGGCGCTTTCCGACCCTGACAAGGTGGCGACACTGGTGTTCGGCGGCCTTGGTATCGGCCTTGTCGATGGCGTCGGCGATTGGGATCCGATCGCCGATGCGCTGCTGGCCGAGGACCCGAGCACGATCAGCCATGCGCGCGGCCGATCGTTTCGCGCCTTCGCTGACCAGACCCGAAGCGACCGGCGGGCGCTCGCCGTCTGCATCGTGGGTTCCCGGGCGTCAATGAACGAGGGCGATGTCGCGCGCATTGCGCAGCCGACCTTGATTGCCGTGGGAACCAAGGACGACATCGCCGGCTCGCCCGACGAACTGGCGGCCTTGATGCCCAACGCCAAGGCTTTTCACATCGAGGGCCGCGACCACATGCTGGCCGTCGGCGACAAGACTTTCAAGCAGCGGGTGCTGGAGTTCTATGCCGAAAATCCGCTGTGAGCACAAAGCCGATCTGTAGTGATCCTTCGCGCCCCCCTCTGTCCTGCCAGAATCAACGGTTCCGCACCGCGGCAGCGCTCACGCCCCAAGCGCCTTGAGCGAGCGCGCCATGTTTTGCCGAGCCTGAGCCTCGAACCGCTGCCGGAATTCCTCGGTGTGAAAAATATGCGGACGGGCGAGGAAACTCTTCAGCACAGCACTGCGGCCGGCACGCCACATCGGCTCTTCCACCCAGCCATATTCGCGGCGAACCGCCTGTTCATAGGCGTCGAAGGCATCAGGCGTCGCACCCAGGATCGCCAGGTCCATGTCGAGGAACAGCGCTGCGTCGCGGGCGGCATTCTCGTCGCTAAAGCGCGGCAATTCATGCGTGGCGGTGGCGATGATCATCGCCGTGATGCGGCCGAGGCGCTGCGCATCCGTGCGGCCGGAGAGCTTTTTCTCGGCAAGGGCGGCACTTTTGGCTTCGTTGTCCTTGGCTCGGCTGTCATAGATGGCATCGTGGAACCAGATCGCCGCCTCGACCGCCTCGGGGTCGTGCAGGGATGCCCGATAGTGCCCGGCCAGCGCCAGCATCGCCTCGATATGGGCAAGGCTGTGATAGTGGCGGCCTTCGGCCCGGTAGAGCGCGGAAAGCTCGCGCTTCAGCGGCGCTTCGATCAAGGGTTCGTTTTCCATGGCCGCTTGAATTTCCGTGAACCAAATCCATTTGACAAAGCACTAAGGAAAATTGAGTTCAACCGTGCTATGATCTGGCTTATATGTGCGGCCGGAGAATAGGCAAGCTGCCAAGCCTGAGCCAGTAGATGGCCGGAGATCATTGATGAACAGCGTTACGATTGCCCGCCCCACCATGGTGAAGCCGATCGACCCGATCTGGCGCTCGATCCGCGACGAGGCGATGGAGGCGGTCAACCGCGATCCGCTGCTGGCGGCATTCCTCTATTCGACCATCCTCAACCAGGAAAGCCTGGAGGAAGCGGTCATCCATCGGCTGGCCGAGCGGCTCGCCCATCAGGATATCGGTTCCGATCTCATCCGCCAGACATTCAAGGCGATGGCAGCCGACGACAAGGACTGGGCGTCGACGGTGCGTGTCGACATCCAGGCCTATTACGACCGTGATCCGGCCTGCGACCGCTTCATCATGCCGGTGCTCTATTTCAAGGGTTTTCACGCCATCCAGACCCACCGGCTGGCGCATTGGCTGTGGAATCAAGGCCGTCAGGACTTCGCGCTCTACCTGCAGAGCCGGTCGTCCTCGGTGTTCCAGACCGACATCAACCCGGCCGCTCGCATCGGCAAAGGCATCTTCCTC
Organism: Mesorhizobium sp. M6A.T.Cr.TU.017.01.1.1; assembly: GCF_004023115.1. Classification (NCBI taxonomy): domain Bacteria; kingdom Pseudomonadati; phylum Pseudomonadota; class Alphaproteobacteria; order Hyphomicrobiales; family Phyllobacteriaceae; genus Mesorhizobium; species Mesorhizobium sp. M6A.T.Cr.TU.017.01.1.1. The sequence goes on along the minus strand of NZ_RZTA01000033.1, from coordinate 4,141 downwards.
GACCACGCCACCGGCCTCGTCGTCGGCCAGACGGCGGTGATCGAGGACGACGTGTCGATCTTGCACGGCGTGACGCTGGGCGGCACCGGCAAGGCCGGCGGCGACCGCCATCCCAAGATCCGCTACGGCGTGCTGATCGGCGCCGGCGCCAAGATCCTCGGCAATATCGAAGTCGGCCATTGCTCGAAGATCGCGGCGGGCTCGGTGGTGCTGTCGCCGGTGCCGCACAACAAGACGGTTGCCGGCGTGCCGGCCCGCGTCGTCGGCGAGACCGGCTGCGACCAGCCTTCGCGGCAGATGGATCAGCTTTTGCCGTCGCAGACGATGGACCACGTCGTCAGCTTCGATATCTGATTTCAAGTCCGCAGGGCGGGCAACCGAACTCCGTTTGCCGGCTCTGCCGCCTGTCGGTTCTCGCATATCCGGTCGGCTCGCCTTTACATCGCCATTGTCGACGTGCCAGAAGCGCGCTCAAACGAGCAAGACCGACGATCGGAGAAGACTGTTGAAGCCGGACGAAATCAGAAAGCTGGACGCCTATTTCAAGCGCGTCTTCCAGAACCCCAAGCTTGAAGTGAAGGCGCGGCCGCGCAAGGACGATTCGGCCGAGGTCTATGTCGGCGACGAATTCCTCGGCATCGTCTTCAAGGACGAGGACGACGGCGACTATAATTTCTCGATGGCGATCCTCGACATCGACCTGGCCTGAGCCGGGAGTTTGCGGTTGGCGGCAGGCACCCCGGGTTCGTCATCCCTGGGCGGAGAGGGGTTTTTGCCAATCTCCGCCGTTTGCGATTTTCCACCAAAGCGCGTCGCATAAATTCCTTTCAGACACAACGCGTTAGCGTCCGGTCCTCAGGAAACGCGTGGCCTCGGCGGCGATGGCTGCATCGAGCACCTGCCAGTCCGCCAGAAAGTCTTTGGGAAAACGGTAGGTGAGGCTGAGCTTGTCGCCGACCAGGATGTCGCGTTCGCAGGGCGCCAGCGATTGCGCAGCACTTGGGCCGCTCAGGCAGCGGGCCACGAACGGGTCCTTGCCCCGGCGGTTGCCGACCGCCAGCACCTCGTTGAGATAGCCTGATTTTTCGGTGAAGCCGTAGAGTGTGGTGCCGCCCGGGCCGGGCGTGCCGGGTTGGGCGATCAGGGCGCTGTAGATCGGCGTGAAGCGGCCGCTCATGTCGCGCGACATTATCTGCCGTTCGAGCGACAGGAAAATGATGTTCTTGCTCGATCCGGTGTTGTTGAAATCGTCCCGGGCAGCCTCGCTGTAGCCGTCCATCTCGGGATAGCGCAGATAGAGGTCGAGGCGCGAGGCGATGCCGTCGCGCCGGGCCTGGTCGAAGCGGACGACATTGGCCGGCACGGCGATGACGTTGTTGCCGATCACGACCTCGTGGGTTGTCGTGTCGTCGGTGTATCCGGCCATGGCGATCGAGCGGCCGAACCATTTGCCGCCAAGGCTGATCGCCACCGAAAGCACTGCCAGCGCCGCGAACACGTAGAACACCCGCCTCATCAGCTTGGAATCGACGACGGTGAGTTGCGGGCCGTTGGCGGTGGCTGCCTGCTTCATCGCGATCCCCTGTATCGGCCGCCTGTCCCAAGATGTCCCCTTGGGTGTTCCCCTTTGGGTGTCCTCAAGCGGCACATGTGGCGCGGCACGGCTCTTGCAACGCGCCTGTCGACACGACTGTGCGATTTCATGGTAAATGGAAGGTAAAGATGGGTCCGGTCGAACACACTCTCTTCGGTTTTATGGTTGGGCTGACGGCGTGCGGCCTGGTTGGATCGGCAATGGAGCTGGTATCAGGCCGCCGGCTTGCCTTCGTCGAGCCTTATGTGTCGCCAAAGCATATGCTGCGCTCGTTGGTCGCGACGGCATGCGCCGGGCCCCTGATGTTTGCCAACGACGCCCTGGACGCCTGGCGGGAAGGCCGCATTTCGGCACTGGCGCTGATCTCCTGCGGCTGCACTGCGACGATCTGGGCGTTGGCTTTGGGCATAGCGCTGATCGATATATTGCATCCCGGGCCGGCACGCTTTTAGGCTCTGCGAACGTTTAGTGCATGTCGCGCAAAAGCATGCCCCTGGGCTTGACCCAAGGGTGTGCAGCGGTTTTGCGATGACGACATGCAAAGCTTAGTGTGAGACGATTCGGAGGCGAAAAATGCCGCTCTATGCGATCGACGGAAAGGCCCCCGGCTTCGAGGACGCGGACAGCAACTGGATCGCGCCCGACGCCACCCTGATCGGCGATATCAGGGTCGGCCGCAACGCCGGCTTCTGGTTCGGCGTCGTCATCCGCGGCGACAACGAGCCGATCGTCATCGGCGCCGACACCAATGTGCAGGAACACACGGTCATGCACACCGATGTCGGTTTTCCCCTGACCATCGGGCAAGGCTGCACGATCGGCCACCGCGCCTTGTTGCATGGCTGCACGATCGGCGACAACAGCCTGATCGGCATGGGCGCCATCGTGCTGAACGGCGCGAAAATCGGCAAGAATTCGCTGGTCGGCGCCGGCGCGCTGGTCACTGAGGGCAAGGAATTCCCCGACAATTCGCTGATTATCGGCTCGCCCGCTCGTTTGGTGCGAGCGCTGGACGATGCTGCGGTTGCCGGGCTGCGCGCTTCGGCCGCGCATTATGTGGCCAACGGCAAATGCTTCAAGGCGGGACTGAAGAAGGCCTGAGGCCAGCCTTCGGCTATATGGTTCACCGGCATCGTCGCCCAACTCACCGTCCATTGGGGCCGCGCCTGATCATCGCATCGCGCAAAAACGAAGCGCCGGCTTCAAAGCCGGCATTGTCGGCGTCCTCGAGGGCTGTCGTATAGTCGTCGATGCGGGTTTCGAGCGATGGGTTGGCGCCCGCCGCCAACAGCAGGCGGATGGCATCGACGCTACGGATGGCGACCGCATAGTGAAGCGGCGTCCAGTCGTTTACGCCCCGCATGTTGAGGTCTGCGCCACCATCGATCAGGATTCGGACGATTTCCAGTCTGTCAGCCCGGTCGGTGGACAGTGCCGCAATGATTGCCGGAAAACCGCCATGGTGGTGATAGTTCGGGTCCGAGCCCGCATCCAGTAAGGTCGAGATGAAAGCAGTGGGGCTCCAATAGATCGCATATTCCAGTGGATCCCCAAGGCCGAGTTCAAAAGGCATCTGCTCGTCGAACCAGCAGGGTGAGCCGCCGAGGGCCACACCGAGGGCCTCGAAGTCGCCCGCCTTGAACGCGTCGTCGATGGCCTTGAACAGGCGGTGGCGCTCGCATCGATCTTCCGGGATTTCCAACATCGCAGCGATCCGGAGGTTGAATTGATGGTTCATACTGCATCGGTCAATTGCCCTTGGAAAGCTGGCTCTAGCCAAGAGTTTCTGGCTCTGTTCCGACGTCCGTAGCGGCCGTGGCCTTCCGATGGATCGTCTGACGCTGCATCATTTCAACAAGTGGTGACACGCGAGCGGATGCCATTTCCAGGCCGTTATTCGCTTTCGGACGTGCCGCTGGTACGTGGCCGGCGATAGCACTTTACCCATTCGATGCCGGGTTTGATTGCAAAACTTGCACGCCGCAACAAGGTTCTCTGGTCTGTCCTCGCCGCCGTCCATCCGGGGTTTCAGATGTTCCGCGGTGCAGCGGAAGCGGTTGAGCGATCTTACAGGGAGATGATAACGCTCTGAAAACAGCGTCGGGTCTCCATCCCACATCTGAAAACCGCAGTAGAAGCATCGCCAATTTTGCTTCTTGGCCTGCACGGTTCGGAGTTTTGTTAGTTTGTTTGAATTGTTCATTTGACACATCCTTTTGCTTCATCAACATGAAGCGGATGTGCAGCAACCTGTAAGCGATTGCCCCTTATTCAGGAGGGATAGCCCTCGCACTAGACGGCACCCGTAAGAGTGCCACTCCGCAGTATTACAGCGGTAGATGCCGAATTTGAGATCGGCATCCATACAGTCACCAATGACGGCTCCCAGACGAACTAGAGAACGTCTCCACAATTCTTTCAATACGTCAAAATTTGGCGACGCTCAAGTCGAGTTCTCCTATCGGGGCTTCCTCCGGTCTCCCCCGAAAGGTGGAGCCGGCCCGGGGACGGGGCCGGCTCCTTTCACCCGGTCGTTGGGGACGGGGA